>CAYXFJ010000112.1:0-9552 GCA_964464265.1 uncultured bacterium | reverse complement strand
GGGTGCGCTGGTCTGGCAAGACGCGTTCGATGATGTGATTAAGGGAACGGCAACACTCTGGATCAATCCCAAAGCAGCCACGTTGGAGGAAAGTGTGCTCGTCCTGCAGGGAAGCCGCCGCGGGCTGGACAAAAATACACTTTCAAAACAGGTTCCCAGTTTTCGGGCGATCTCTTATTTTACAGGCCAGGAGCTCTGGCGGCTCGACAGTCCTCCCTCGCCCTCTTTCAGCCGGGATGTGGATGCATCTGCACTGGTCCGGAGGGATACGGTCTATCTTCCTCTCGAGAATGCATCCTTTGTCCTGCTTGATCCCTATCCTGACAGGGCAGCCTTGAGAGACGGGATGAAACAGCCCCCAGTACTGGAAAAGTATCTTTTATACAGTGCGGGGGACATCACAAAGCATGGAGGAAACCTGGTCTCCGAAGCCTCACCCTCTGTGCTCGGCGACCGCATTTATATTGCTTCCGGATCAGGACACGTATACGGATACCATCTGGGAAAACATGCGCTGGACTGGGATTTTTATACAGGGTCTGACATGGACGGATCTCCTGTAGTCACCCGGGACTCCTGTCTTCTAATAGCAGTGGAGAAACAGTATATCCCTGGAAAGGGAGGGATTTTCAAGCTCGATCCTTTCAAGGAAGAGGAAGAGGCTGTGGTGTGGTATTTTCCAACAGGGGACAAGCAGGCAGGCTCATGGCAGGGCGGGGTCGTGGGTTCCGCGTCCGTCAATGATATGACCCGGGAAAGCACATACCCGAACCTGGCAGCTTTCAACGGCATAGACGGTTATCTTTATGTGGTGGATCACCAGAATATAGATACAGGAGCTGGAACCGTAAAGGGACCCTTGCTGAAGAAAGATTATCCCCGGCCGCAAATGGTATTTAAATACAGGATAGGAACATCGATCTCCACCCCCATCATTGTCAGAAACCGCATCATCACGGCGGGTTACGGGGGCATTTATCTGTTCGAGCTTACTACCGCGCTGGAATTCGTGCTCCTGGACGCCATCAAAGAACTGACCTTTGAATCCACCCCTGTCGTATTTGACGGAAGAGTGTACGTAGGTTCAAGGAACGGATATCTGTACTGTCTCGGTTCAGCGGAGTGAACGCCGCTAAAGATACGCTCTGCAGGAACAAAAAAGGCATTCCGTCCGGGTATGCCTTTTTACTATGGAAGCCTTATTGATGAACCGCGGTTCCCCGCGATTCTTTTTCTGTCACTATTGATATATGAACAGCTGATCCAGGATGTATTTCAATGGATCCTGTTTGTCAACCTTTCCTCTTTGCAAAATCCTTCATGAAGCCGGTCAGGGCTTTTATGCCTTCAAACGGCATGGCGTTGTACATGGATACCCGGATGCCGCCCAGAGACCTGTGGCCTTTCAGCCCGATGAAATCATTTGCCATGGCTTCTGTAATGAACTGTTTTTCCATGTCCTCGCTCGGCAGACGGAAGGTCGCGTTCATCAGGGATCTGCATTCTTTGTTTGCCACGAATCCCCTGTAAAATCCGGAAAGGGAATCCAGGGTACTGTAAAGCAGTTTTCCTTTGAGAGAATTTTCCTTTTCTACTGCAGCGAGGCCTCCTTTTTCCTTCACCCATTCCATCACTAGTTTCATGATGTAAATGGCCAGTACAGGAGGCGTATTGTAAAGGGAGTTGTTCTCCGCATGTACTCCGTAACGGAGCATGGTGGGGATGTCCTTCCTGCACTTTCCCAGAATGTCATCACGGATGATCACCACGGTCACTCCCGAGGGACCCAGATTTTTTTGCGCGCCCGCATAGATCAGGCCGAAAGGTTCGAGGGCCAGTCTGCGGGAAAGAATGTCGCTGGACATGTCCGCTACTATTGGAACGGTCCCGGTATCGGGAAAGACTTTCCACTGGGTTCCCACGACCGTGTTGTTCGAAGTGAGATGTACGTAGGAGGCCTCCGGATTGAATTTCATTTCTTCCGGCTCCGGAATGCGGTTGAAATTGACATCCGCGGATGTGCCTGCGATTTCCGGACGGCCGAGCAGTTTTGCCTCTTCAAACGCTTTTTTGGACCATATTCCTGTGATGACATAATCTGCCGTTTGACCGCTGCCGAGAAGATTCATGGGCACCATGGCAAACTGGAGGCTCGCTCCGCCCTGAAGAAACAGGATCCTGTAATTATCCGGGAGTTTTAACAATTCCACAAGAAGGGAAATGGCCCGATTGTGTATCTCCTCATAAGGTCCGGAACGATGGCTCAGCTCCATGACGGTCATGCCAGTGCTTTTGAAATCAGGGATGTCCATTCTGATTTTCTCAAGCACGGGCAAAGGAAGAACAGCGGGACCGGGATTGAAATTCCAGACTCGATGTGCCATGGCATGCCTCATGATGGATACTGTTCCGGTATCCTTACAATATTATAAAGACGCGCTTCGTATGATGGGCTCAATGTCCTTCATATACACTTTCGCCAAGCAGATGGATCACGACTCCGCTTCTCGGTTTGGGCTCGAACCAGGTGGATTTGGGGGGCATGACCTTTCCTTGATCGGCCACAGCCATCAGATCCTCGATAGCTGGAGGGTAAAGGGCAAATGCCGCCCGGTAATTTCTGTCATCCACCAGCCGCTCAAGTTCTTCTTTACCCCTGATCCCGCCCACGAACCCGATCCTGCTATCAGTGCGTGGATTCGTGATCCCAAGAACCGGACCCAGCAGACTATCCTGAAGGATGGCTGCGTCCAGCCTTCCTGTATGATCGCTGTCGTTGTATGTGCCCTCTCTGGCTTTCAGAATGAACCATTGACCTTCCAGATACATGCTGAAATGATGTTTCCTTTGTGGAGAGATGGATGCTGGCTCACACCCAATGCAGCCGCAGCAGACGGGGACGGGCTCGATCTCGAAATTTTGTTCCGCGCGGGAAAGGAAATCCTCTACGCTGAGACCGTTCAGGTCCCTGACCACACGGCTGTAATCCATGATCCTGAGATGGGTATGGGGGAATATCACCGATAGAAAAAAGTTATAGGGTTCTTCTCCCGAATGGGCTGGATTGTATCTTTTTTTGATTTCCCGTACCCGGAAAGCGGCTGCTGAACGGTGATGGCCGTCAGCGATATACAGATGATCAATTCGGGCAAACCGGCTGCGAATTTTTTCAATGCGGGAAGGATCGTCAACGATATAAAGTGTGTGGCGGACATGGTCATCGTCCGGAAAATCGTACACGGGATCTTTTGACATAGCAGAAGCGATCAGACGGTCTGTTTCTTCCTGCGCCCTGTAAAAGAGAATGACCGGTCCTGTTTGGGCGTTCAGCGACAGGATGTGACGTGTCCGGTCTTCCTCCTTGTCAGGCCGGGTATTTTCGTGTTTCCTGATGCGGTGGTGAACGTAATCTTCAACCGAAGAGACAGCAACAAGCCCTGTTTGTTCGTGATCACCCGTGGACAGCCTGTAGATGTAAAAACAGGGCCTGCTGTCTTGTATGAATATACCCTCTCTGATGAAACGATCTAAGTTCTCCGCTCCTTTTGCATAAACTTCCGGAGCATGCACATCAGTCCCCGGACTGCAGTCGATTTCCGGTTTGTTGATGTGGAGAAAGGAAACCGGGTTGTTCCTGGCTTTTTCTCTCGCTTCCTCTGAACTCAATACATCGTATGGCGGAGAAGCGACCTGTGATACTTTTTCAGGTACCGGCCGCAAGCCCCGGAATGGCCGGATCGAAATCATTGAAGACTCCTTCTTCAATGGACGGCAAAAGAATCAGGACGGTTTTTCTTCCGGCGGTTTCTCTTTTTTTACCTGAGGTTTGGCTGTCTTGGTTTTGGTCTCTTTTGGTTTATCCTGTGCTGTTTTTGCCTTTGCAGAGCGGGCTTTGGGTTTTTCGGCCTTAGCTTTGGATTCCCCTTTTGCTTTCGCTGTTTTTGCAGCAGCCTCTGTCTTGGCTTTCACTTCATGTTTCACGGGGATTTCCGCTTTGGCTTCGATGGCAGGAGCCTCAGCTTTAAGTTTTACTTCCTTTTTCACGGGAACTTCCGCTTTGACTTCTATAACCGGTTCGGCGGCTTTTACCTTTACAACAGGTCTTACCGCTCTTATGGCTTTCACAGCGGGTCTGTTGGGATTGCGTTTCTTTTCTCTGGCTTTGCGCTCCCGTTTAAGGGCGATACGACGGCGTTTTTGCTTGCTTTTGCTTCTTGCCATACTGACTCCTCTTAAAATAACCGTTTCTTTCACAAATGATGAGGGTTCATCAGGACCGAATAATTCGAAATAACTTTTTTGCAATTATTTAAAGCCAGATAATTTAATCAATCCACTGTGGAAAATCAACTGAAAAAGGAAGCATGGGGTTGAAATCTGAGAGGTGAATACATTTGTTTCATACTTCGTGGATCATCGGGTTCGCGGGAACTGGCTCCAAAGATGAAGGGAGTTCTTATCAGAATAAAAGGTCTGTCTGAAATCCGATTCGGGTCCTTGTGTTTTTTGTGATACTGTCCAGCCCGCTGGCAGAGGGAGTGACAGCATAGTCTGTGGAGCCAAGCTTCATGCTGAGCCGAAGGGACCGTGTCAACCATTGCAGACAGATGTACCATCTGTTCCCTGAAAGATAAAGCGGCAGGGAAGAGGATGCTCCATGAAGTTCTTTCTCCGTCTCATAGATGCGGGTCTCATAACTGTCCGTACCAAACACGATCCAGCGCAGGGATACGGTGAATTTAGAAAACGGGCGTACAGTAAGATCCTGATAGGTCAGTATGCCCTTTTCAGAATGGGCATGGCAGATTGTGCCTGAAATATAAGGGGAGTGGGTAAAACTGCATTCGATACGCTGCTGGAAGAGCAATGCAGATGAAAGATCGAACCTGCTATGTATCCGTATATTGATCTGACTGTTCTGCCGGACAATATCCAAAGGTCCCCTCAGGGCAGTCTTAGCTTCACAGGCTTTCTGCCGGTCAAGCCAGCGGATACGGAAAATAGAGCTGGCCACAGAATTCCATTTCTGATCGAACTGGAAAAAATAGTCATTACCCCGTTCCGGCACGGGGATAGAGCGGGTTTTCCAGGGTCTGAAAAACGAATCTGTATAAAAAGCCATTCTTGTATTTCTGCCAGCTCTGACCTTCAGACCCCAGTAAAGGCCGGTCTCATTGCGTATGTCCGGACTGCCGAAACATTGACTGTAGGGATTATGGAAACCGGCTCCTGTTTTCCTGAATGAAAACGCCAGAGTCATGACTGAGAAGCGGTATGTTCCATTCAGGATGAAAGCCTGTGATTCGGGAGAGAAAAGGGCTTTCCCCCTGTTCTTAGGGATGGAAATCGCAGCTTCCGAAATGAGATAGATTCTTCCGGTCCTGTATTCGCCATGGCATCCGAGAACAGTTAGCTGTTTCCCTTCAAACCGGAAGGGTTCTTCATTATCTCCGGTGCTGAACGGCTTCGAGAACAGATCCGTCCATGCGGTGAGTCCCATGGAACCGTTCTCCATGAGGAACCTTATATCTCCTCCCAGGAGGGATTCCGTGAGATTATTTTTTTTAGCAGATTCAGAGCCGGTCCTGTGAAGTCCGGAAAGATCGATACTGGTGATACCCTGACCTGTTTCTGAAGCATCCACTCTTTTACTGGAAATGAAAGCTTTGAATTGCATGAATGGCTTTTCCCATTCCACTGCTGCGCCGTTCAGATAACGGTATTCATCCGTGCCTGTATATCCTCTGATACTCCTTGAGTGCCGGGTGACAGGTAAAACAGGATCAGCTCCTTTCGGGAAACCGTACGGCATCCAGAAAACCAATCCTCCGAGTCCGGCCTGAAAACATCCCAGGACAACGTGCAGTGATTTTTCTTTTTTCTCCCATTCCACAAAACCCGCACTGTGGTCAGCCAGTCTTTTCTCCCCAGGATCTTTTTCAAAGATAAATCCTGCCTGCCAGCGATTGTATGAAAAAGAAACCTTTTGGTAGCATTTCCATGGGGATCCCTGGAACCGGTTTTTTTCGAATCCCACGGACTCTTCAAGCGTTCTCTCCGCCCGGAAGCGCATGCGGATATTTTTTCTCCCGGAATCTCCTGAATTTTCAAAAGTGATATAGGATTTGATCATCTCCAGGACGTCCTTCATTCCGAAAAGCCGGTGCAAAAGGTCGGACCAATTCCTGAATGGGCCGTTTTCCCTGCGCTCCCTGATAATGGAGTATACCTGATGAGGTGTCAGAAAAGGAAGAGCTTCCAGGGTAAGGGGTGCACAGATGTTGATCGGAATGGGATTATCTCTCAGGATCTCCAGATGTTCAAGAAGCGACCCCGCTTCCTCTTCAAGCATGACTTCCAGCATGGCCTCCTCCAGAGGAGTCTGTGCAGTTAGATCCCGGCAGGCGATGAAGGCTAAAGCCATGACACCTGTCAGGAGATTACATAAATGCCGGCAGAAAGGGTTCATGGTGATGACGGAGCACTGGTTTTCTTTAATATGAAGGTGACAGAAAGCGCATGGGAGGTTCCGAGCACAGGGTGCTGGTTCAAGCCATAATCCAGACAGGTTCTGCCCTGAATCGTTCCAATACCGAATGAGAGGGTGGATGGATTACCGGAAAATCCGGCCCGTATAAAGCATCCCCTGAGCGGTGAGAACTCGATGCCTCCGCGAACCTCCATCGGGAAAAGAGGGTATTTTTCAATATCCAGGCTGAGTATCATGCCCTGAAGGCCAAGAAATGTCATACCCAGACATACATGATCGGTTACTTCAATGCGGGCAATATCCGGAGTTTTGGAGCTGTTTATTCCAAGTCCCAGGTTCAATGCCCGGACTGGCCTGAAAAGCAGGCTGAATCCATAATGGGAACTGACTCCGGACCAGAGCGGGTCAATACAGGTACGGATGGAACGAATCCGGAGCCCGATAGTAAGACACTTGAAAAGCGGGAGGGATGCTCCGAGATTGAAGGCGGTTTCAGTGTACGGGCTTCGTCCGAAATGCTGCAGCCCGATACCGATGTTCATAAAAGAAACCCTGAATGCAACCAGGAATGAAGCGGAAGAAAGGGCTTCAAGTCCGTAAAGCCTTGAGAGGCAAAAAGAGAGCGCAGGCTCTCTTGAAAGTCCGGCAGGATTATGAAACAGGCATTCGGGTGCATTTTCCATACCGAACCAGGCATTGCCCATTCCTGAAGGCCGTGCTCCCGCAGGCACAAGAGAAAGGCCGCAATAGGAGATGCCATAAAGAAAGAATATTAAAATGAGGGCTTTTATCTGCATGAAGAACCGTGCCAGTAAGAGAGGCAGTTTGGGATTCCCTCTCACAGGGCACCGGCTGTGAGGTATCAGAAAAGTGAAGCAGACAGTAAAATTTATGGAAAAAAAATGATAAAAACAATGATAAAGATGATAAAGGCGAAATAATTTGCGTCCGGAATGTAAAAGTAGTAAAAGTCAGGCAACCATGGCTGGTATGCGCGGCCCGGTTGTGTCTCTTGAACATTTTCTCCCGTTCAATAAAGCCTGAACCGGTGAATGCCACTTGACAAAATGAGGAGAAAGTGTATATTGCTAGACAGGATGAAAATGGAGGTTGTACCCATGATATATCGGAACCGATGGTGCAGGTACATAAGCATAGTAATAGGATGCGCACTTTTCGCTCCCGGAGTCCGGACAGTTTACGGACAGAAAATAAAAACCGATGTTCAGCTGATGCTGGAGCGCCTTCCGCTGGACAAACAGGAAAAACTCAAGAATTTTGCAGATGACCTGGAGATATATTTCAACGACTGGGATTGGACCAAGGAGAACTCCGATGAGGAAATCCCGGTCAGTATTACTATTTTCCTGATGGACAACAGCGTGAGCTATGAGGACCGTTATTCAGGCACTTTCCTGATCAGCAACAACCGGGATGACCAGTATTACGATAAATACTGGAAATTCCCTTACCAGTTTGGAAGCCGGATCGAGCATAACGAGAGTGTCTATCATCCCATGACCGGCTTTCTCGATTTCTATCTCAATATGATCATCGGTGGGGAATTCGACAAATACGGGACCCTCCTGGGAACGCCTTTCTTTGAGAAAGCAAAACTGATCAGCGATCAGGCGAAATTCAGCACACAGTTCATCATTGGATGGGAAGAGCGTACGCGGCTCATCGACAGGATTATGAGCGAAGACTATAAGACATACCGGATCATGAAGGACGCCTTCTTCCTTGGACTGTCTTACGCAGGGGAGGAAGACAGCACAGCCCGCCGGTATCTCGGAGAAGCGCTGGATCTGATGGAAAAAACATTCGGGAAGGATCCTGATCACAAGGAGACCCGCCAGTTCCTTCAGGTGCATCATCTGGAGTTCATCGATGTCCTGAAAGAGGACAGATCCAAAATGTTAAAACTGATGGATCTGGATCCTGACCGGACTGAAACCTACGAGAAGTATCTGAATTAACCGAAGAACATCCGGCTGCCGGAAGATTTTCCCGTATCCATGATGGTCACTAAGTGTCTCATCTGCGAGGCGTGACGAGCTTCAAATAATGGCTTTACCGGACAGGATCAAAGTTCTATCGTTTCCCCCGGGAAGGGGACATTAACCCTCTCTATACCCCGGTTTTGAATCTCCGTTGCCAGTGATTCGGATTGCTCCGTCTCTCCATGAACAACTACGACATGTTTCAGGCGGTCATTTTTTATCTTTTCAAAATACGCGAGCAGCTCGTTCCGGTCTGCATGGGAACTGAATTCTTCCATGACGACCACTTCCGCTCTCAGGTTGAAGGGCTCGCTAAAGATCTTAACCTGGGGATGTCTTTCCACGATGCGCCTTCCGAGGGTATTTTCCGCCATGAATCCCACAACGAGTATTGTATTTCTGGGGTTCTCGATCGTATGAGCCAGATGATGAAGGATGCGGCCGGCCTCGCACATCCCGGATGCAGATATAATCATGCAGGGTTTTTCGTATGTGTTCAATCTTTTTGAAGCTTCCGGGTCACGAATATAGTTCAGTCTGTAGAAACCGAACGGGTCCTCATTCTGTGTGATGAACATCCTCTGAGTTTCTTCGTCGAAACATTCGGGATGCATGCGGAATATCTCCGTGACGTTCAGGGAGAGAGGGCTGTCAACAAAAATGGGGATCTCGGGAAGCTCTCTTTCTTTAAAGAGCTGATGAAGAACATGGACGAGTTCCTGGGTTCTTCCGAGAGAAAAGGCAGGAACGATGATTTTGCCTTTTCTTTCCACAGTCCTTTCGATCACTTTCTTCAGCGCAGGTTTCATCTGCAGGATGTTATCGTGAAACCGGTTGCCATAGGTGGACTCGGTGATATAAACATCCGTATCACCAGGCCATTCCGGATCACGGATGACGGGCATGTGGCTCCGGCCAAGGTCTCCCGTGAAGGTGATCCGGAATGGCCGTCGCCCGATTTTCATATCCAGTACCACAACGGCCGATCCGAGTATATGGCCAGCGTCAAGGAACGTCAGATGCACATGAGGGGTGATTTTGAAGGTTCTGTGATAACCT
>CAYXFJ010000111.1:7331-9692 GCA_964464265.1 uncultured bacterium | reverse complement strand
CCGGTCCGTCTTCAGATTCATTCCAGGACCGGACTTTTTTGCCCGTTTTCTTTTCATATTTCGAGACCCCCCTCGAGTCGACCGCATAAAAGAAATGCCCGTCCACCGCCACCCCCTGACGCGCTTCGGGAACATGAAAACGGTACAGTTCCTTGAATGGTGATTTATCCTGGGGAAAACCGCCACAGAAACAGAATGAGACAAGAAAAATGATCATCGTTTGACACATCTATTTATCACCCCATTTAAATTACGGGATAGAATCTTGCGGCTTTTCTATCGGAACTAATAATTTTCCTTTATACATCTGTCACCAGTCGAGAATTCTCCTTTCCCCTTCCAGATCCCGGATTCCGGAGACCTCCTGGGTCACTTCGATCACGCCCTTATAATCCCCTTTGTCATTATAGACCGGGAAATACCGGATGTGGATGAACTTGCCTCCGGACCGGATCCAGAACTCCGCCACATCCTTTTTTTTCTCCCTGAAACTTTTAATGATATTCTCAACAACGTGAACGCTTTTCGGAGGGTGGCAGTTCTGAACAGCCCTACCGATAATTGCAGGGCTTCTGGGGAAAATACGGTGCTCTGTGGCCGAATAAAATTGCACACGGTCATTTTCATCCACAAAGGTAATGTCCAGAGGAAGGACTTTGAGCATGAGACGGATCTGCTCTTCGGTCAGTGTTCCTTCAGCGAGTTTGATTTCTTTCTCATGAAGAATGGGGCTTCCGGCTGCCCTGTCAGTCACATCCTCAGCCGCCGTTTCAGGTCCGGCCATTGATTGGGCGAGATTCGCATCCCACAGATTCGAAGGAGTGACCCAGGCATATCCGATTTCCTTTTCCCCTCTTTTGATCTCAGCCCATTCACGGTCCGACAATTTCTTGACGGAAGTCGGATAAAGGATCTTCTCTTCAAGAAAGATCAGTTTCCTGATCGCTGAGCTCAAATCCTTCACCTGCCGTACACAGCCGGCCCAGTCCCGGTTTTCAAGACAGGTTTCAGCGGATTTGATCTTTACCCGGATTTCATCATGCTTCCCCCACATCACTTTGGCCGGGCCGGTGAATTTCATTTTTTCAAGTACCGGAAAAAGCTGATTTTCCTTTCTCTGAAAATGTTTCTCGATTTCTTTCAGCCGGTCAAATTCTTTTTTGAAACCGGAGATATCCTGTTCCAGAGGATTTTTTTTCTTAAGCTTTTTCGACAATTTTGAAAGCTGCGCGAGTATATTCCTGGCTGCCTTATTTTCCTCCACATAGGTATAGACGGGATGACCCGGGATCTTTCCTGGTTTGCCTACTTTTGATAAGGCTTCATCGAAGACTTTTGCATGAACATCACAGAGTCTCTGTATTTCTTCGGGCGGAAAACCTTCCTCGATCAGGGAATTCTCCATGGCCGCTATTTCATCCGGCGCCGTATTCACGATCAGCTTCCTGAATTTTTTCTGAAGCTTTGAAACAGGAGCTCCGGCATGAAGCTCCCGGATGATCTCTTTCAGGGTTTCCTGTTTCTCCTCTCTGCTTTTGTCTGTGAATTCACTCATGGTGTCCAGCTCCTTCAATAGACATGATCGTAGCATATCTGACCGCCGGGATTGTCCCTGCGGTACAGTTCGAGAAGCGCTGTACGGACTTCCGGCGTGCAGTAAGGCATGAGGCATTCTGCCTGACCTGTGATCGCATAGCGCACGCCAAAATGAAGGTAGGAATGATCCTGTCCGGGTGCCAGATAGAGGTTGCCGAGCAGGTCTCCTGCCTTTACAGGGGTTCCATCCGCTATCAGCATATCGAACTGCGTTTTTGCCTGAGCCTCGGTTACACTGTTTCCGGATTCAAAAAGATAATCGATGCCATACTTTCCGACAGTGATCTCAGCGTTCACCTGCCAGCGGGGAACACCCTCATGATAGTACATCTGTTTATGAAAGATACCGTCGCCCATCGCGCGTGTGGGGATATCCTTCCGTGCGCTGACATCGACTCCCGGATGAGTGGTTGTATACCGGGCGGAAACCCAGACATCGGCTGGTGTTATATATGGCGTGGTTTCCAGTACCGGGATAAGGGGTGCATCAGGTCCCGTTGCTGATTCGCCGGAATCATCGCTCCGGCATGATACCTGTAAGATCATGACCATAGCAACAGCAGTCGCTATGAACAACCTGATAGCATGCGGCTGCAGGAAATGGATAAAAGGGATGCTGTCCTGTCTGGTGACACATCCATACAAGCACCAGCAGAATCGCGGCATCAATCGAATCTCCTCTTGTCGAGTCCTGGTTTCACCTGCAGAATGGATTCAGAAGATCCGGGATTCCGGCGTCGGCGTGCTCGTCGTGGACCACGACAT
>CAYXFJ010000111.1:0-7321 GCA_964464265.1 uncultured bacterium | reverse complement strand
TCAGAAGATCCGGGATTCATGTAATTCAACTATTATTTGCTTGATTATAATATTTCTTTTATGAAAATGCAATTGATATTTTTTTTTCAGGCAGGAATATCCCGGCTGCTCCGTATCTTATCCGGGGCAGCCGGGTAAATGACTTATAGATTCTTGAATGCGGTGGCCAACAACAGAAGGACAAAGGCAATAGACACAAGCCAGAAATTCCATCCCGTAATATAGTCAATGTGGATAAAATGTGATACGATCCCGACCACGCCAACAACTAAAGCGATCCACCAGACGGTTTGCTTGGGTGCACTGGTCTTCCTGTTTGACCTCCCTGGTGGGTTGTCCGATAAAACCGAATTGCGGGATTTTTTTATCCGTATAATTTTTAGCTCAGCCCTGGGTTTGTTTCTCGGCTACATCCTTCAGTTTATCATTTGCCATGATGGCGATTTCAACGCGCCGGTTTGTTGTACGTCCTTCTTCCGTGCCATTGTCAGCGAGCGGCTGCAATTCGCCGTAACCGGTGATAGTGAAACGGCTCGCGCTCACCTGAAGAGATTCGAGAAAACTGGATACGGACTGCGCTCTCCTCTTGGACAGTTCGAGATTGTATTCTTCCGAACCGGTTGCATCCGTGTGTCCCTCGATCAGGATGTTGGTATCCGCGTATTTTTTCAGAGTGGCTGCCAGCTTTGTGATATTTTCTTTGCTGGTCGGCTTGAGCTCCGACTTGTCGATATCGAACAGGATGCCGGAATCGAAAGTGATTCGTATGCCTTCCCCGACCCGTTCCACTTTCGCGCCTTCTATGTCCTGCTCGATTTCCGCCGCCTGTTTGTCCATATAATTTCCGATATATGCGCCCGCTGCGCCGCCGATGACAGCGCCTATAATGGCACCAAGAATCGTGTTACCGGCCGCATTTCCGATAGCTGCCCCCGCTGCCGCACCGCCTGCAGCTCCGACCGCACCGCCCTGAGTAGTTTTGCTCATGCCCGCACAGCCCATATTGATCAGTGCAACCATGAGTAAAAACAGTACAATCCACTTTTTCATTTCAGCCTCCTGTAAATTATGATGTATATTCACTCTTTAATGTATCCATCCTGTTTTAGTTTGTCAATGCATTTTTCATTTTGCCCGGGGATATTTTCATTTTCCTGGCTTCTTACATTTTAGCATAATTATCCCTTTTACTGACGGCCGGGGCCATAAATCACCTCGATCCCGCCGTCTGAAGGCTTCCATATTCCGATCATGACAACATTATCGCTGGTCTTAATATCTTGACCGGCGACTTTCGGGGGCAACGTTCCGGGAACGAGCTGGGCCCATACCTCTGCAACGCCCTTTTTCTCCCTGACTCTCAGTCCTTTCCAGTTTCCCAGATCAAGCCATTCTGCGGATGGCTCTTTTTTACCTGCACCGGCCACAATGAACGCAGCGATTCTTAACCGTTTTTCCTTCCCTGTGGTACCGGCCTGAAAATGAGAATGGTTCGGAACATCCAGCTGATAGGCAGAATCGATCCCGGCATTATAAGGTGTATCAAATTGATCTGTCTCGGAAAATTCCATATTTCTGCCCGAAGAGTTGAACAACCGGGTGTTCATCCATGCTCCCTCATGGCCAATACGGACGGACTGCTCCTCTTTATTGAGTTTCATGGGTTCCAGAGAATGCAGCATCCACTGAAAATCTGCAGGCTCGGGAGATTCCAGATCGTCCAGTATGAGAAACAGCCCCGGACGTACGTACATAACGTGACGCTCGAATTTATTCAGGTTTTCATATGCGCTGGCGGCATTTCCGGAGACATACGATACTCTGTTCCCTTCCTGAAATTCCTGGATGAATCCATTGGCCCGGAAATCCCGCACGGTCTGTCCCTCTCCGTTGACCAGGACCGTATTGTTCGCCTTGCTGATACGGGTCCATTCTGCATGATGCGGCATATCGTACATAGGACCGTAGTATCCGGACGGAATGGCCAGAGCCCTGCCGCCCACGGAAATATAGAACGAGTTCTGATCAGCATGGCTGTGGCTGATGCTGCCATACGGGCTGCTTTTGAAGAGGAAGAAGACATCTTTTTCCAGATTGGAAATATCACTGTGAAACGCACACCATCCAATATCTTCAAATACTTTCGCATTTTTTGCCAGTACCGGTTTTTGTGCTTTTATTTCCTTGCCGAGAATCAGGGGAATCACGGGACTTTCGATATCATTCTTGTCTATGCTCACATTCTCAGCCCACCACTGGCATGCCGGGTCCTGGAACCGCTGTGCATAATGCCGCATGAGAACATGAAGAATTCTCGCACGGGAATTCTCGTTTGCGGGTCCTCGTTCCGCTCCATCACCGAACGGCCAGAATTCATCATTCGGTCTGGAGCAATAAAAAAAGTATTCGCGGACTTTCTGGAAAAAGGGTTTCTGCCACAGATCCAGGTCCAGTGCGGCAAGACAGCTTTCTATCCAGTGGGTTGACTTGATATTATAGGTAGCGCCATAACCGATCCCTTCAGCCCATCCCCCGTCCTCGCCCCCCCAGTGCGGAAAGACCGTGTAAAACGCCTTCAGAGAATATTCGAGCCATCTTTCTGATTCCTCTGGGGGCGCTTCATGGAAAAGAACAATAGCCTGTTCACAGAGATAGCCGATCAGACGGCCGTCATGACTGGAGCCCGGCCTTACGAGAAAAGGCCTGTCTACGCCCACACGCACGAATGTGTCCCTTGCCCTTTCAATGCATGCCGACCGGATGATCCCGCGCTGTTCGGGTGTCATTGCATCGTAAAGCCAGTCATATGCGCTGTGCATGCACCGGGCAAGACTGAGCCCGGGTTCGTCGAAACCGATCCGGTTCGATGAAGTGATGCCGGATGCATCCCACTTGCTGACCTCAAGTAAAATTCTAATGGCCGGTTCAGCATATTTTTTATCTCCGGTCATAAGCCATGCCATGCTCAGTGCCGGCAGACCCTCATCGATAAAGGGTCTTATATAATGATAATACTTGCGGTATTCGAGCCTGCGCGTTTTATAGTCCTCGATGGGTCCGTACCAGGGGGGCACAGGGACAGACAGATTCATGGATTCCTCTGCAACCTTTTTTACTGCGGCCCATGCTTCCCTGCGTGTCGTTTTAAGGGTTTTCCTGATCTCCGGCAGATCTTTTTTCTGAAAGATCAGCCTCGGGTGCTCCTGCGAAATGGTCAGGATTCTCGACTTCAGATCCGGAAACGGAAACTCAGGCAAGCCCTCCGGAATGATCAGCGTAAACGGACTCCGCGTGGCCAAAAGCCTTTCGCGGGAATCATAAGCTTCCACTGTCCACGTATAGCGTCCGGGAGAGAATACCTGTCCGGGCGCGAGCACGCTTTCTCCCTCCACGGTCATCACATAGTTCTCTTTATCCTGTCCCCGCGACAGGATGACCCTGTACTTTGCCGCGTTCTTGACCGGCAGCCATACGAAAACCGGAGGATTGATTTTAGCCACATATCCATCCGGAGGCCGGGGAAACAGATCCTCTTCCTTTTGGCGGGTGTCAGGGAATTCTCCGGCGGCTTCAAGCCGGCAAAGGGTCATCGACAGGAACAGTACCGGATAAATCACCGCAATGTGTTTGAATTTGATCAAAGGTGACATGATGTGTCCTTTTTATTTGTTATCTTCCTGCTGCCCAGAACAGAGTGTTGGTCACCAGCTGTCTGAACGTCTCGTTTTTCCAGTCCTCGAGACCTCCCGGTGCAATATAGGAGATGCGCGAACCATTATAATTTCTCACCCATACCGCGGGCTCGGGCTCCTGATCGGGGATTTTCCCGAACATCAGCACTGTGACATCGGATGCCACGGGTGATGTTTTGTACAGGCTGTACCTGGAGGTGAAATCCGTTATCCCCTTGAGTACAGGATGGTTTTTGTGTCCGGGATTGATTACCACAGTCTGTTCTTTCCCCGGAGGCCTCACATCAGGATCAGGGTATCTTTTCCCGTTCGCATCGACCGCCTGTTCTTCGAGCCATCCGCCATAATGCCCATGGTAATTGCCTCCCAGCACTTCTTTATCCAGTTCAAGCCAGTTCTGAAGACCATGACTGGTGGTGCGGAGAGCAACCAGGGGTTTGCCTGATTGTATATATTTTTTTATCCGTTCTATCTGCTCGCCCTGAATGGTAAGACGCCGGGTGAAAAGAAGGACCACATCGCAGTCATCCAGGGCTTCCAGACCGGCAAGCTCTGAGAATTCCTCTTTTTCGTTCAATTCACCCGAAGCCTGAAGCAGCGTGACGCTCACATTTGGATATTGTTTTTCAAGATACTCTTTATACTCAGGTAATGAGATATCTGAGAAATACTCCCTTGATCCTGAAATGAACACCATTTTAACGGGACGTTCGGTGTCGCACCGGATCATCAGCATAGCAAGAAAGAACATGACACAAGCGGCTTTTCTTAAGACCATCGGAATCTCTCCTTTTTTACATTAATGTCATCAAGCATTCTTAAATTTACACCGTTCTAAAAGGATAATGTTCTTATCCTTTCATTCATCCTCAAGATGCCTGTTCCTGAACAAGGGCAAGCCTGCCGCTCTTTCATCCGGGAAAGAGCGGATGGAAAATTCCCGCGGGATTTCAGTAGACTTTTTCCAGATCCGGTTTCCAGGCTGAATCCGGATAATTCTTGATGAAGTACTGCGGTACAGGATCAGCGTTCAGAACCTCTCCGGTAACGGACTCATAGGCTTCCAGTTCAGGGAGAAAGTTCGTTTGCACGTTCATTCTGACCATATCCGGATCTTCCAGGTGAACGATCATATGCTGAAGGTCGACAATACGGCCGACCGGCTCGAAGGGAAAATAATCTCCGGAGAATGCGACATATTCCTCGCTGCTCAGATAATAAAAGTTATTTCCGCCCGTCAGCCGGCTCGTAATGGTCACCACCCCCAGGTCTCGGACCGTCGCTTTTATTGTCTTGACCATATACGATCCTCTGGGTACATTGGCAAAGGCATAATAACCATCCACATCTGTCTTGGTCCAGTATCCAATTGTTTTTCCATTTTCGGTTTTTCCGACAATCGCCACCAACATCTTATCCTGATAGATGCCTGCGCTCAGGGTCGTGCCTGTCTCCAGAAGGACCCTTCCCACAACGAGCATGCCGTCCCCCTCAGTCGGTTCCGTATAACTGAGCTCAATGCCGCCTCCGCATCCCATGGATACCATCAATATCCCCAGAACCACAATGGCAACCGGTTTATACATGTCATTCTCCTTTCTAAACTCTCAATCTTTCCTCTATTCCTGAAGCCGGGACATCTTTATTCGAAATATTCTTTTCCATCGCTTGTGATAAAGAATTCCATTCCGTTTCTTTTCACTCTGGCCAGTCCGTGATGAAAATCGGAAACCATTTCATATTTTATCTGTATCGCTTCCCGCCCTTTTTCATCCACGAATCCGTATTTTCCTCCTTTTTCCACCATCGCCAGCCCTTCGCTGAAAGGATAAACCCAGTCATATTCCGTACGGACAATCTCAGCGCCCTTCCTGTCAATATAACCCTGTTTGCCGTTTTTTTCTACCTTGGCGAATCCATTCTTGAAATAATCGATGCGGTCGTACTGGATCGGAGTCACCTGTCTGCCTGTCCGGTCCATATATCCCCATTTGCCGCCCAGCCGTACTGCAGCCAGGTCGTCCTGAAAATCATCAAACCGCTCAAATTTTACAGGTGCCAGTATTTTCCCCCGGGTGTCGATAAGGCCAAAAAGCCCCTTTTGGGATACGATAGCCACACGGTCATCGAATTTTGCTGCCCTGTCATACGGCCACTGCATGACCTCATGACCGTCCCGGTCAACAAGATGAACCTTTTCCCTGATCCTGGCAAAGGAAACTCCGTTCTCGAAATCAAGAATTTCGTCATATTTCATTTCAGTAAGGGCTTTTCCCGTACGGTCGATGACCCCGTACAGGCCGCCTGATCTGACCACTGCTCTGTCCTCTGAAAAAGGCCGGGCTTCCTCATATTGAAGAGGGATGCGGATTTTCATTGCCCTGTCACAATACCCCCATGATCCATTTTTCAGATAAGGTATCAGCAAATCGGATGACCGGCCATTCTGACCATTGCAGGCAAGGGTTACAAGGATTGCGCCCATGGGCAAACCTCTGCCGATGGCTAGAAGGATCGGGAAAATCATCCATAAAGACGAAAGATTTTTTCTCATCGGATGGGTCCCCTGAAAGTTTAAAAATAAAGCAATCTCCCGCAGGCTCAAAATACGGCAGGAGATTGCTTTATAAGGTATAAATCCGTTTTTTGAATCTTATCTGACCCTCATCCTCTCCTGAATCCGCCCGCTTTACAGACTGAGGGTATAACCGAATAGAATGCTGTTCGAACGCTCGGAGTTGTACGGACTCACATACATATAAGCATCGTAGTACTTGAAACGTGTGATCTGATAAGCCACATCGAGCCTTCCCATGGGAACACCTATGCTGGCTCCGAATGAATAGATATGCATCGGCTGGCCTTCATCTTCAAATGCAACGCGGAACGGTGCCCATGTTTTCGGAACATACTGATATCCTGCGAGAACGGACAGGAAATGGAAAACATGTATTTCAAGACCCGCCCTGAGGAGTGTCTGATTCGACCAGTTATAGGTCTTTAAATACGTGTCCGGACTCACATAGGTCGAATCATAATTATGGGAGGCTTTGCTGTAGGACGTATGCTCCAGATCGAACGAAAACCTCACCCAGTCTCTCGGGATAAAGCCGACACCGAATGCGAAGGACGGTGGTATATCCTCGATCTTATCCGTTCCGCTGTGACTGGCTGTGGTCTCGTTCCCTTCGTCTGAGGTCGTCACATCCGTATATTCCCAGTCTCTTGTGATTGCCGAATTGAGCCGGACGCGGAAACCCAGATTCAGACGGCTGATATTGACCACTGTCCCGATGTCCAGATAGGATGTTTTAAAATCAGATGTCCCGGTCTGTTCGAACTTGCCGTCCCTCCACTGAAATGTCCATTCATGATTTTCTTCTGTATCCATATTGCAGAGCATGATATCCTGCGTGGAGAGCACATCATCCGTTTTTCCGGACAGGAGATGGTATCCGATGCCCAGTTTGAGAAATTTGGCCAGATCCAGAGCCACAGCTCCCGATATTTGATTCAGCGAACCTGTCCGCGCTCTCTCATAGGCCGACCAGAGTGTCGGTTTGATGACTTCGGTGGAAGTCCAGTAAGGATCCGGGAGCCGGCCGGGATGTGGGGTCAGCCGGGCCGGA
>CAYXFJ010000110.1:0-9723 GCA_964464265.1 uncultured bacterium | reverse complement strand
GGCGCTGTTGTATTGACCGTGAGTAAACATTTTTCACTTATCTTGGCCATCAATGTCAGGTAGCGGATCCCTTTGGGCCGCATTCGAACCTCGTCAAACGATTCTGCGTACAGGGTATCGACAGGTATCCCGTTCTCCAGAAGAGTAAACGCATGCCGTCCGCCATCATCAGCCATCAGGAACACTTCTACAAACTGTATTCCTTTTGCATCGATCTTGAAGCGGGCATCACCTTCCACCCATATTCCATGATTTAGAGCCGGATCATCAATTAACGGATCATACCTCGAATCCGGTGATCGGTGTAAGAATTCAGGTTCAGCAGGCTTGTTCAACCACTGAATTTCATGAACCTGTATAAGGCCTTTGGAATTCGGCAGCGATACTGTACTGAGACAGAACGATTGCGCCGAAAGAATCGAATAGCTCCAGAACAGTCCCAGAACGATCATCATGATCATAAATGTGCACTTCGCAGTATATTCTCGCAAATGATTCATTACTTATTCTCCTGACTTATAGATATATTCCCTTCAACACAAGGTCTTCCCCTGTGCTCACCCCGAATCCAGTCCTGTACGGGACGTTCACTGATTGTCCTTTAGCTTCGGATTTGTACTATTAAGATACTCTTCGACATTGGTGTAGCCGTCCCTGTCGGCATCCTGTGATCCGTCCAACGCTGATAATGGATTCAGAGCATGAATTTTTTCCCAGCCATCCGGCATGCCGTCGCCGTCCTTATCCGCTGGAGGAGGAATGGATTTGTAATCCAGCCAGCCACCCACCTCTTCCTCATCATCGATAATATGCCCTATATTCCCGCCGCCGCTCGCTTTGCACAGGATATTGTCAACAATCCGGTTGTCAACAGGATCACGCACCGGCAGAATCGCTCCTGCCTCAGCAACGACTTTTCTGAAAGCCGTCTCTGCATCATCCGTAGTAACCGGTGCCGCAGTAAACGGCTGAGATTTGTAGTAGGATTTAATCCTGTCTTCTGTCGCCTTTTCTCCGAAAATGACCAGGCTTGACTGATTTTCCGGACAGTTGCCGTTCATCCAGTTATCGCTGAAATAAGCGGCTGATTTCGTGCTTCTCTCATTGAAGACCATACTTCCCTTTGAATCAGGACCGCTGATATAATAGTTGCCTATAAAATTCATCTGTGTCACACAATCAGGCTGATTGTTGCCGTCCGAATTGTACCCGGCCGCTTTTCCACCCCAGTTATAGAGAATATTATTGCGGAAATCGAATGTCCATCCGAGCGGATCCTTCTCATAGCTGATATGTCCCCCGGGCCGCGGATTGCGGTCTGCATGATGGGCATACAGATTGTGATGGTAGCTCACACCCGCACCTTTTTCACCCCTGACAAGAGATCCATATCCGTGGCATCCTTTGTGATGGGCTGAACAATTCAGGCTTTCCGTGATCATGCACCATTGAACGGTCACACGGTCCGAGTGCGTAACTGAAAGCGTTTCGTCAACAGACCAGCTTGCCGAACAATGATCGATGACGATATTGTTGCCTCCGGTTACAGAGATGCCGTCCACATTGTCGCCGCGGAATCCTTGGTCATTCTCCATATTGTCAGCAGGGCGGACTCGAAGGTATCGCAGGATAACCTCATTGATCAGTACTTTGATACCGTAATCTTTTATGCATATACCTTCCCCCGGAGCAGTCTGGCCTGCAATCGTGACAAACGGCTCCGTAATGGCCAGAGGCGATTTGAGAGCGATGATCCCGGAAATACGAAAAAGGATGATGCGCGGACCTCGCACTTCACATGCGGCCCGAAGCGATCCGGCAACCGGTGGATCCTTTTCGGGATTGTAGTCTAACAGATTGGTGACAAACAGTATACTTCCGCCCCGTCCTCCCTGCGTGTAAGCGCCGAATCCTTCTGCACCTGGAAAGGAAGGTGTCTTCTCTCCAGCACAGGGAATAACCGGGGTTTTTTCTGCAGCATCTGCGGGCACTGACAGCAAAATAAGGCCTGCCCCTAATATCCGTATCCAATTATTTAAACGCATCATCTTGTCTCCTGACCGTAAGTAAGTGGGGATCATGACAGTTCAGACAGTCTTTATCCTGTTTAGATAAATTCCTGTCAGCGGACAGTTTTGTAAACGTTGAACACACGCACAAAAACAGATGATTATTAAAATGATGCCTGCAAAAGCCTTCATCATGGTGATCACTCCCCATAAACATTTTCACCAGTCAAACTAGATTTCGGCGAGATACACTTCACTCGATCCGCTCATGGCACTGGTGAAAGACACGGTTTTCCCGTCAGGCAGGAATCGGGGATGCGGATGATATTCCTGGCCCCGTCCATACCAGTTCACTCCGGTACGGCACAGCAGCTCAGGAACTGTCGATCCTTTACGGGCCAGCCACAGGCCTGTTTTGCAATCGTTGTACAGCTCATCAATGACAAATCGGTCTTCTTCTGCATTCGCCGTACCATGACCGACACAAGAACCGGCCAAAACACATTGTTCGTTGCTGCCGTCCTTGTTCACAGACCACAATCCCTGCGGCTGTCTGCCGCCGCTAATTGTCACATAAATTCTTTTTCCGTCTTCACTCCAGAAATCGTGACCGGCACCCTCGAAATTCGTCTGCAGGAAGACAGGACGGTTTTCTGTCCCATCCGCATTGATCAGCCACATGCGTTGTATTCTCCACCAGGGCCCTGCATAACAATACAGGATGAGAGACGGATCTTCCGGGCAGAACTGCACATGACTGCGCGGCGTGTTTCCATCGAGCATTCTATGCGATTTTCCGTTATCGGTCCGTATCACGACAAGTGCGCTTCGAATTAAAAAACCCTGACCGATGAGAAAATCGTCTTCACTCTTATCTTCCATGAAAACTCCATCGATCAGATATTTTCCATCCGGGCTGACGTTCAACTGATGCGGACGAAAGCAGTTTTCGATCCGGCATAGACTTCGTTCTTCATATGTCTCGATGTCGACTGCCTTCACATGATTTCCGTCTTCGATAAAGTAAACCTCCTTTCCGTCAGATGAAATATGCGACCATCTGGGCCTGAGATTGTTTCTGGATTCTGTAAGCTGTATGCTGATCCCGGATTTCAGATCCATCTTGAACAGATTCAGCTGTCCTTTCTCACAACCACGGTCTGATCCATAAACCAGCCATTTGCCGTCCGGTGTTGTCGCCGGCTGAGTAAAATACTGTGCATGACTGGTACGGCCGGGAGTGTCAGTCATCTGCCAGACCGTGTATCCTGTTTTTGAATCCTTGTACTTTCTTCGCTGATCCGGATAACTACTTCCTTTTTCACCGATTTTTACCTGACTTATAATCAATGGAGAAGAAACCGCGAAAGATCCACTGATCATCGCTGCCGAAGATTTAAGAAAATCGCGGCGTCTTATGTTCGACATAACATTTTTTCCTTTTAAGATTAAATTTCGACCAGGTATAGTTCGCCGGATCCTGTCCGGGCGCTGCTGAATGCAACCGTTTTACCGTCACGTAAAAAGCGCGGATGCGAACTGGCTCCGGAATGAAGCGGAAGATCATAAAGTCCGTATCCGGTCTGGCATAAAAGTTCAGGCTCGTTCGATCCTTTCTTCGCCATCCACAATCCGTTTGTTAAATCGCCGAATGTTTCAGTGACAACAAAACGATCCTCCTGTTTATTAACCGTACCATGGCCAATGCATGCACCTGCCAGTACGCACCGTTCATTGCCGCCGTCCACGTCGACAGCCCATAAACCCTGAGGCTGCCTGCCCCCGTTGCAGAATACATAAATGGTTTTTCCATTATCCGCCCAGAACTCGTGCCCGGCACCTTCAAAATGAGTCTGTATAAAAATAGGCCGGTTCCCTGTTCCATCAGCATGGATCAGCCACAACCTCTGCACGTACCACCAGGGGCCTCCATAACAATAAAGGATCAGGTTCGGATCTGTCGGACAAATTTGAACATGCGTTCTGGGTGTGTTTCCATCGAGCAGCCGGGTCATTTCACCTGTATCCGTTCTTAAAATAACAATGGCACTCCGGATTAAAAATCCCTGACCAACAAGAAAATCATCCTCAGATTTTGCCTCCAGAAAAACACCGTCGGCGATATAACGATTATCCGAACTGACGCTCAGCTGGTGGGTGCGATGGCAGTTCTCCACGCGGCCCAGGCTTCGCTCCTCAAGTGTGTCCAGATGAACAGCTTTAAAATGATTCCTGTCTTCTATGTAATAAAACTCCTGACCGTCAGGAGAAATATGCCCCCATCGCGGTGTCAGATTGAGAGTGGAATCCGTAAGCTGAATGCTGATTCCTGTCTGAAGGTCCATTTTAAACAAGTTCATCTGTCCGGGATCATTGCCCCGGTCCGACCCGTAGACCAGCCATCTGCCGTCGGGTGTGGAAAAGTTTTGTGTCGCATACTGACCGGAAGTGATCCGGCCAGGTGTATCGGTCATCTGCCATACTGTATGTCCGGTCCTGGAATCCGTGTATTTGCGTCGTTGATCCGGAAAAACTTTCGCCTTATACCCGCGCTCACCGTTTTTAATAACGATTTCCATTAAGTGCTCCTTACGAATAGCATTATGATCGTATTTTTCATATTTACCATGTTCTTTCCTCGCGCTTTCAAGGATAGAATAGAAAAAGATGCGATTTTCGTTCCGATTCTCCGATATAAATCGTCCCATCCAATCCCGTAACCATGGCATCAAATTGTTTTCCCATCCACATATAGTAGGGAGTCCGATCCACGTTGATGATACCGAAATCCGTATAGCCTCCCGATTCTGGATCATAACAAAAAAGGTGACAGAAATCTTTTCGTTCGCCTGCAATGCCGTATATTTTTCCATCGTCTCCAGCGGTCAGCGCCCGGATTCGCATCTGATCGAGAGGTTTACCCAAATTAATAACTTTCTCTTTTCTCGGATCAAATTTAAAGAGATAACCTTCGGACGTTCCACCGAAAATCAATCCATTTTCGCCATATGCAAATACTTCAACAACAGCAATGTATATATGGGGAATTTCAGCCTTCAAATTATTGATTGTACCCTTTTCAGCATTGTATTTAAAGATCAGCTCTTCGTCAGCTGAGCCGTATACGTTGCCTTCTTCATCTGATATTAATGCCCTCGATATACTCCTCAGACTCCGGTTCGGGCCGCCGTATACCCTCTTCTGATAAATCCCGCCTTTATCCGAAAATTTGCCTGTCGTGATGTCGTAAACAAAAAAATGTCCATGAGGATAGGTGAGGCCATAAATTTCAGGCCGTCTGGTGGAGCTGGTCATCGTGTAAATGCCGTCATGGGGAACAGGTACGCCCAGATCTTTGAGTTGACACTGCTGTCCTATTTCGACTTGCACATTCTCTTCATCAGCAGGATCATAACGATAAAGATGCCCACCTTCATACTTTACATAACGGTTTTCAATATCATTCCATAAAGAAATGACGATACCTCCAAATCCCGGAACAGGATCAGAGATAGGATATTGCCTGATTTCGTTCAATCCTGTACCTGCATAGATCATCCCGTCCGTGCCGACAGCCAGAGCATGATGAATGCTTTCATGTCCGTCAATTTGACCGAGTGGTTTGACATTATTGAGCATCGGCGAGAAGATAAAAAGATGACACACCGGTCCTGTAGTCCCCCCATAGATTTTTCCTTGCGGATCCACAATCAATGAGGTGATAGCACTTTCATCAGGCGGAACAGCATTGACAAAAGGAACTCCGAGGTCGCGCAGTTCAAACCGTTCAGCACCTAATTCAGTTTGGGCAATAACAGTACCGATACCTGAGAGAACATATAATAATATCATTAAATTCGTGAATTGAAATTTTCTATGCATGTGCACATCCTCCTGCAGTATAAGTTCTGAACATTCAGTTGCCGCGCGGATGATAGATCAAAAGTCTTAGCCGTGCTGGTATATTACCAAATTTAAAAGAAGCTTCTTCCCTGTTTTTTTCCTCCACAAATCCGCAGAAGTAAATAGTACCATCAGGACCTGTTGCCGCCCCGCCGCTGGGCGCCATATTCAGGAAATCGATTACCCTGAGCCCCTGTTCAACAAATACTCCTCCCAAATTCTGCTTCCGGCCCGTTTGGAGATCATACGTCATCAGCCGGGCCTGGCCGGCCCAGCTATAAAAATCGACACCCTTGTTTTCCTCAGTGGATTCCAGAGGGGCCATGGGTAAATAATAAATCTTCCTATCCTTGCCTAAGGTGAAGCTCAATGTGGCATAATGGGCCCGTCTGAGCAGGTCGGATTCATTCTCGGGCAGAAACTGGACCAGTTTTTTTACCTCACCCTCTCTGCCCGCTGCAGGATCATACTCAAAAAGCCATGACGTACCGCCCTCCACACCATAGACTTTTTTATTGATCTTGTCCCAGATACCGGCTCTCATATATCTTTTGTAAATGGAATGCGTTCTTGGAAATATATCGTGATCGGAAGGGATTTGAATGGACAGATCATACAATTGATCCGTTCTGACATCATATTTAAAAATGCGATCTGGAAGATAGGTTCCGTAAACATTCCCGTCATCATCGATCACTAGAGTTCTTGCCGCTGAACGGGCATGATAATTCATCCTGCCCCGGTCTATCGTTCTCCTGGCTATAATATCAAAGATGACAAAATGACCGTTGGAGGCAATGCCGTACAGCCGCTTCCGGATAGGGTCAATAGTCAGTCCATAGATGCCGGAATACGGGAGGACCAGCCCAAGGTCTTCGAGCATGTCGGTTTTCGGGTCATACCGGCACCAGTGTCCCCCGCGCCATGAGCGAGGATCGACTTCGGCCGGTCCAGCCCCCATATTACCAGTAGCAAAATAGATATTGCCTTCACTGTCCTCACAAAATTTGGTATGAATTTTGGCATGGGTCTGTACACCCGTACCCTTTTCCCCCAGAAATTCGGACATGTCAGCCCGATGCCGGATTTGATCAGTCTCCGGATCATAGATATAAAATTGAGATGAACCGCCGCCTTCTGTATTCAATCCAATATAAACTTTGCCATCTCTTCCAGCATGAATTCCGGCCCAAAAACCATCTTCTCTTCGATTTCCTGGAAAGGATCGTGACTCGAAAATGATCTTTTTCTCATTGCTACCCTCGAAAGCCAGACTGCTCCCAATCAGCATGAGAGACAAATACACAGCATGAATGCGGATTAAGAATGTGTCCATGTTCGACATCTCTTTCCTTATTATTCGGTTTCTGGATGATACATGATCAGCCGCATTTGAAACGGCTCGCTTCCACCTGCCTTACCTGCTGCCTTATCGATATTTTTCTCCTGCACAGCTCCGCACAAATAAATCGTACCATCAGGACCTGTTGTTGCTCCGCCGACACCCAATACCATGGAATCCTCTTCCACTATGATGATGCCATGATCCTCTCTCCTGCCTGAGTTCAGGTCGTAAGTTATCAGATGTGTATAATGAACGCTGCCTGTCACCCCGCCGCCGATAGGGCCTACCTGTGCAGTATAATCGAAAGGTTGAGCAACAGGTACGAAATATATTTTTCTATCTTTTCCCGGAGTAAAGGCTAACGTGGCAAATGGGACAACATGGGCGCCCAGATATTCGTCGGCACAGAGCTGGGCCATTCGCGTCATTGTACCTTCTTTGCCAGCTTTGGGATCGTATTGAAACAAAATAGAACTGGTACGGTCAATGCCATAGATCTTCTTGGTCGTTTCATCCCAGAAAACAGACCGCCAGTTGGGCCGGAAAGTCTGCCATATAACCGGCCAGATTGTCTTGTCCGTTGGAAATTCAATCGAAAGCTCATCTAACCGTTCAGTCTCCGGACTGTATCGAAATACTTTATAAGGTTCGTAGCTGCCGTAGACGACACCTTCATCGTCAATGACCATGGTGCGGCAAATTGTGCTGCGGTTGTTGATTCTGCCCCTGTCTATGGTTTCTCCGGTATGCATATCATAAATGATAAAATGACCCCATGCGCTTGTACCGTAGAGCCGGTTCCGCTTTTTATCGATCACAAGTGCATAGACACCCTGTGCAGGCAGCACGGGTCCCATGTCTTTCAGTTCATCGGTATTGGGATCGTATCTCCACCAGCGGCCGCCTTCCCAGGAACGCGGGTCGATCTCAGCCGGTCCGTGGCCCATGTTGCCTGAAGCGAAGTATATTTTGCCATCTGCTGCTTCCACAAAGGGCGTATGGATCTTGGCGTTGGTTCTGATCCCTTTCCCGTTCTCGCCGAGAACTTCTGTCAGCTCAGCTCTGTGACGAAGCTCATCCTTCTTGGAATCATAGATGTAAAAATGAGCCGAATTCCCGTACGTACTCAGTCCAATATAAACCTTGTTGTCACTGGCTGCTGAAATGGCGTTCCACATGCCATCTTCCCTGTAGCCTCCAGGAAAAATACGGGATTTCATAGTGACAAATTTATTTTGGGGCATGAGCGACGCTGGTAAGAGACAGATGAGTACTTTAAAAATCATAATTCTTAAATTGGCCGGACATCGCCCGCGGGGAAGATAAACTTTATCCATCATGCTTCCTTCCTCATGTGATGATGACATAAACCACCAAGAATCGAAAATTTGAACACTCCTCCAATGGAATTTATCCCCACCACGGACCGGCAATTTTACAAAGCATTTTTATGCAGGCCGGTTCAAGACCTGACAGAGAACCACCCTTACCCTTTATAGGGATGGTCGATGATCTCTTCTTTTTCCCGGTCCCAGTAGAGTATTTTACCCTCACGGTATGCCTTTGTCGCCATGATAGCGCCAATCGCGTGCCAGAAACCGGTATGAATATGTCCGTTGGTGCTGGGATTCCTGTCACGCATGCAGTCCACCCAGTTATCCAGATGGAACTTGCTGTCATCACTCAGTCCTGTGGGTGGAAGTTTATTCCCATATTCTTCAGTGGTGATGATCTGGGCCTGACCCTTTTTGACGGCTTCCTGTATACCGGAATAGAAATCAAATCCGCCGGGAAGCTGTTGATGTTCAGGGATCAAAAACCAGCGCGGGCTGCCCTCCCCTCCATGTGAAAACAGTGTGGCGTCCTTCCCGCGAATACATGAATAGTCACCGAATTTGTTCGCATAATTGGAGGTGTAGGAGTATAGAAAATTTGCGTCATCATACAAGGCAAGTGCCTGGAATGTATCGGGATTCTGCCGGATATCAGGCCAGCCCAGAATACCTCCGTGTGCCACCATGGAATCAGGAATGGCTGTATCTGTATAAAAATGAACCAGTCCGATCGCATGGCTCATCCACTGGGAGGTGATGCCGCCTGAAAAATCGCGGAAGATACGGAATTCGAAGTACATCCACGGATTGAAGGGCCGGTAAGGCTTTCCCAGCAGCCAGCGGTTCCAGTCCGTGTCCTCTTTCCGGATAGCTGCCACGTCCGGATCATCCGGAGAATGCCAGCGGTGATTGTTATCGTTCCAGACCTGTTCGATCTTGGTAATCTGCCCCAGCCTGCCAGACCGGATGATCTCGCGCACTTTCAATTGAACCGGATCGCTGACCCACTGGGACCCCATCTGGACAACCTGCTTCGAGCCTAAAACAGCCGTTCTTGCCAGCTTTGCTTCGTCAACGTCTATGGCCATGGGTTTTTCACAATAGCAGTCTTTACCTGCCTGCACGACCTCAG
>CAYXFJ010000109.1:326-9793 GCA_964464265.1 uncultured bacterium | reverse complement strand
CCCCTTCTTCGAAATGTTGAAGGACATGAAAGGCATTGAGTATACAGAAGCTGTCCATCCTGAAGCCAACAGTCTTTACGGCTCCGGAGTCATGGAGGATATCGATGTGCTGGTTTTCTATGATATGGTCCAGGAGATCACGGAATCTCAGAAAAACGATTTTTTAAGTCTTACTGATAAGGGGAAAGGCATGGTCTTCCTGCATCATTCCCTGGCATCGTATCAGGATTGGGAAGATTTCGAAACTCTGATTGGCGGACATTACTATCTGAATCCTGTTCTGAAGGACAGCATACCCTTCCCCCGGTCCACATACAAGCATGATGAACAGATCCCTGTCCTCATACTGGACAAAACACATCCGGTCACGCAGGGGCTCTCGGATTTCACGCTGTTCGATGAAGTATACGGCGATTTCCGGGTGCTTACGTCCGTTCATCCACTTTTGGGAACCGACCATCCCGGAAGCGGTCCTGTCATAGGATGGGCGCATACCTTTGGAAAATCCCGGATTGTGATGCTGCAGTCGGGACACGGTCCGGAAACCTATCGAAATCCGCACTTCCGAAAACTCTTGAAGCAGGCCATCGCATGGGCTGCACAGTGAACAGGAACAGAATGGTCCATGAAAAGAATTGAGAAAATGCGCCCGGGGACTTCCTGCCGGAGAATGCCTGTAAAAGACGGGCATATAGATCAACACGGATCTATTTCAACCGACTGTTCAAAGTCTTCCCATGGCGGAAGTGCCGGGCCGGAGCGTAACCTTATTACACGGAGGAAGTGATGAAAAGAGATGATGAGAAACATATGGCAAGAAGGGATTTTCTCAAAACTGCAGGCATTACGGCTGCCGGGCTTACATTCATCTCCTCTTCCCTGCAGGCTTTTCAAGCTGAAGAAGTCGAGGGCAGGAAAAAGAGTCAGGCCAGGGTCATGGGAGCTTTTCTCTATCCCCCTTCTGCTCAATTAAAGAAAGAAGGATATTACAGCTGGCCGGGTTCCAGCTTCAACGCTGAGGAGCGTCATCAGCAGTATCTGGCAGGGATCCGCCGCATACAGGAAAAACTCGGGATGAAGATAGATATGGCCCCAGAAGCTCTGGATACGGACGGGCAGGTCAGCGCATTCGTTCAGGAGGTCCTGAGCCATAAGCCGGACGGGCTTCTCCTGATCCCTTTCAAAAAGAGTCATCTGGATCAGGCGAAAATGATCCTGGATGAGACAACCCTGCCCGCAGTGCTTCTGGTTACCAGCGGGATACTGCTCATGCCGCAGGTAAGGGAAACGCAGAACAGAAAGGGCGTTTACCTGATCTGCTCCCCTGACAATCTGGATGCAGTTGAAAAAGGCATGCGCATGATATGCACGGCACGATGGATGAGGGACAGCCGTATCGTCAATATCGACGGCTCCGTAATTGAGAGTGAAGAATTGCCGGAGATTGGAACCGAGATCCGTACAGTTCCCCATGAACTCTTTTACGAAGCGTTCCGCACCATGAAGGTCAGTGAAGAGGTCAAAAATCTGGCTCAGTCCTACACATACCGCGCCCGGAAAATCATGGAGCCTTCCTCAGCGGATATTCTGGAGGCAGCGAAGTGCACTTTGGCTTTGCGAAAGATCATCACAACACAGAAAGCGGATGCCCTGATGATGAACTGCCTTCCCGGCCTGCGCATGCCTCACAAACATGTGCCGCCTTGCATGGGCTTTATGGATCTCAGGGACGAGGGTGTGGCCATGGGCTGTGAATCCGATGTGGATGCCACTCTGACAATGATGCTCCTTCAGCAGCTGTTCGGCACCCCCGGTTGCCAGCACAATCCTTCTGCTGATACCGAACGCAATGTTTATTTCGGAGCTCACTGTACTTCGGCTTCGAAGATGAACGGAATTGACGGACCTTCAGAGCCTCTCATTCTGAGAAATCATGAAGAAGCAGGCTGGGGCTGTGTACCGAGAGTCCTGTTCGAAAAGGACCGGGAAGTAACCATCGCCAAGTATCTGTCCGTGAGAGAAAACAGCAAACCACAGATGCTCATCTACTCCGGTAAAATAATTGGCTGTCCTCCCATTCCGCCTACAGGAGGTTGCAGGACCAATTTCGAAGCGGTGCTTGATGAACCGGCAGATCCGACCGAAGTAAAAGGGCATCATCTCTGTCTCGTATACGGCAACCACTCGAGAGAACTCAAAACCTTCTGCCAGCTCTATGGCATTGAGGATGCGAGTTGAGATTTCTACGGCCGGTTCACCGCATACAGCAGGTTTTTTATAGATTTTTCAACTGAATCCAGTCTCTTCAAATTGTCAGGCCTGTCTCGAGCGGTCAGGGGAACATATCATGAAAAAAAAGCAAAAAATCCAGAAGCCGGTGCAGGAGCCCTGGCAGGCGAAAGAATGGCAGATGCTTTTACTTTCGCTCATCCCCTTTCTAATTTACTTCGGCTATTCATTTATTCCACAGGAACTCTATCAGCACGATGAGGTGGGTCATTATTTCTCGATGCGGGGATTCTGGGACAATCCCAATTCCATACTGGGGAACTGGCCGAAAACCGGATATAAACTCGTGTATGTCATACCTTCTCTCTTCGGCCCTGGTTTCCTCGTGTTTTTCAACTGTGTTCTGGCTGCCCTGTGCTGTTTTCTGTGCTTCAAGGTGTCCATGCAGACAGGCAGCCGCAATTCCCTGCTTGCTTTCTGTCTTCTCGCATTGCAGCCATTCATGATACAGCTCTCTTTCCGGAATTACCCCGAAATTCTGACTGCTGTTTTTCTCCTTCTGGCCGCTTATTTTCATTTCAGGCACCGTTATATTATCAGTTCCCTGTTTGTCTCATATACGATGATCATACGGCAGGAAATGGCTCCCGTTCTTATTGCGTATGCATTGTATTTTGTAATGAAAAAGAAATGGCTTCCAGTTTTATCCCTGCTCGTATTTCCCCTTCTTTACAATCTGTGGGGAGCTCTTGCATTCCATGATCCTCTTTATTTGTTCACCTCAACCCTCTCACTGGGCAGAAAATTTGCAGATACCTATCCCAGACACGGTTTCTGGCATTATGCTCTGATGTCCATTACTATATTCGGGCCTGTTTGTGTCACGCTTATGGCTGCTTATACCGGAGAGCTCTTCCTGTTCAGGAAATCAAAAGTGCGGGATGCAATTTCGAGAAACCAGTTCACATCTGATGATGTGAAGCTTAAACATGCCGGATATTTTCTTTTGGCCGTTGTGCTCCTCTTTACGGGGATACATTCTCTTTTCAATCTGAAACTTATTAAGATTGGTACATCCCCCGGTGGAGTTCTGAGATATATGATGGTTGTCTCTCCATTCATCGCGATTCTCGGCGGGATCGCAGCGGACTGGCTTGCCCATCTCAAAGACCGGCTGCGTCTGTTCCCCTTTTTTGCAGTTTTACTCATCGTGGTGGGTGTTTTCATGTCCCGCCAGCACAACAATACTGTATTCCTCGACCAGACCGATCTGAAGCCTTTCATTTTCACGGCACTGACAGTGCTCATATTGCTTTTACCCCTCTCAGCCGGAAAGCGCGCAGCCGCGCTGGTGGGAGCTTCCGTGATCTTCAATCTGCTGGCCATAAGACCTTATCCCATTTCCCCTGAAAACGAGACCATGAAAAAAGTTGCTCTCTGGGCGAAAGAAAGACATGTTGAGGAGCACCGGATTCTGGTGAATCACTCACTTTTTTTCTATCATCTGGGGATGCTTAAAAGCGACGTCAAAGAGGGGTCGGAAACGATCACAAAAGAATCCGTCGAGAAGGCTCCAGCGGGGACAATCATCGTATGGGACTCGCATTATTCCTTCCGTCCCACATTGAAAGAGAATCAGATGAACTACGATTACTATTTAAAGGATAAGGAACGGTTCCGTTTGCTGATGCAGTTTATCTCGCGCGACAAGCGCTTCGGTGTTTTTATCTTCGAAAAATTATAAAGAAGGGTTACTGGCATTCCTGTATTAAAAAAGAGAGAAATGAACATACTTCTTCGGATTGCTCCTGATGTCCTTCAGCAGGGAATCCATTTCAGATGACACTCTGATCAACTGGTCAAAAAGATGCCTGTCCCGGATCATCTTGCCGAGCGTGCCCTCTTCCCTTTCCAGCCTGCCGACAGTCATTCCGATAAGCCGGATCGTACTGTCGAGATCCACAGAAACTTTATCCATCGCACCCATCATATCCTCCAGGCGTTCCGGGAGGGCAGCTTCGGTCAGAGCGCCGGTCAGATCATCGAGTCTCGTGACGATCTCCCTCAGATCCTTCCGGTTCTCAGTCAGTATGCCATCGAGCTTTTGAGATGACTGCTCAGCATGCCCTATCATACGTCTCCACGCGGGATCCCCTGTGATCTCCTGGACTCCGGCCAGCAATGAATCGGTCCTGTCAATCACGCGTTCCAGGGATCCCAAAATACGTCCGGCATCCCCCCTCATAGTACCGGAAAAAACATGGCCATCCTGAACGGGTATTCCGCTCGTTCCCGGCTCAATGGAAAGTTGTTTTCCCCCCATTAATTCTTCGCTTTCCACTGCACACAGGGCATCGGAATAAACAGGTGTGTTCTCGTAAATCCAGAAATCGACCTCCACATCACGTGCAGTCAGATTAATTTTTTTCACCTGGCCCTGCCGGGTCCCGCGTATCATGACCGGATCCCCTCCTTCCAGTCCGAGCACTGTCTCGAAACGCGCCTTATACATCCTTCGGTTGGAAAGAACCGATGCACCCTTGCCCCAGACTATTCCCAGCACCAGCACCAGCATGGCCAGTAACACGGTCAATCCGACCCAGAATTCCTGTTTTTTTTCTTTATCCATCGTTTTCTACCCGCCTTCTACCGCCCGGATTGTTTCATTCGACAGATTCGCCTATTTCCTGTATTTTCTTCTTCATTTTGCGCGTCAGTCTGTCTTCAAGGTTTCTGGCTGCATGATGTCCGTAAAACCTCAGCAGATGATTCAGCGCGATCAACTCGGAGATAACGGAGATGTTTTTTCCGGGATACACTGGAAGCCTGATCAGCGGGATCTTTCCCCCCAGGATCTCGCTCGTAACTTCTGTCAGACCGAGACGTTCATATTTTTCGTTCTTGTCCCAGTTTATGAGCTCTATCTGGACTTCAACCCTTTTCTGTTTCCTGACCCCCCGTATTCCGAAAACCGCCCGTATATCGATAATGCCTACACCCCGTATTTCCATATTATGACTGAGGGTCTCGTTGCCGATACCGATCAGCGTACCACTGGAAAGCCGGATCAGGGTAACCTGATCATCTGCAATGAGCCTGTGGCCGCGGGATATGAGATCCAGAGCCACCTCGCTCTTGCCTATTCCGCTTTTGCCGGTGAAAAGAATCCCCACACCGTACACATCCACAAGTGAACCGTGTATATTGATCCTTGGGGCAAATTTTTCTTCAAGATAATCACCCAGATTCTGGAATACATAGGTTGTTGAGAATGGGGTAACAAAAACACTGCTGCCTGATCCGGCAGCCATTTCGACAAGCGGTTCCGGAGGTTCGTTGTTGTCGGTGATGATGATGCAGGGAATCTCGAAAGAGAACATGCCTTCCAGTATCTTCCGCCGCTTTTCGAGGGACTGTTTGTTTAAAAAAGCGATCTCTGTATTCCCGAAAATCTGAACACGCCTGAAGGTGAACAGCTCAACAAATCCTGCGAGTGCCAGTCCCGGCCTGTGAAGATCCTTTTCCACGATCTTTCTCTCAAAGCCCACATGCGGACTGAGACAGCGGAGCTTCAGAACCTTGCGGTTGTCCTTATACAATGTTTTTACATTGATTCCCTGCTGTTTGATCTGCTTATTCAACCCTCACCTTCAACTAAATTGGTAGGTTCCGTATCGATTACTTCCGTCAGCTTTTGGTGATTAAATCCCCTGATGCGGTCTTTGTATTTTTTGATCTGTCGTTCAAGCTTATCCACAGCTACTGAGATTGATTTTTTCATATCTTCCGAACGCTCATGTGCAGTCAGCTTCATCCCAAAAACGAGTATACTGATATCTGCGATGCGGTGATTCTTTTCCCAGCTCAGAATCACCTCTCCATAGATAATCCCATCATAGTACTTTTTCAACCGATACACTTCCTGCTCAGCATAACCCTTCAATTCTTCTGACATTTTGAATTTACGAGCCGTGATGTTGATTCGCATGGGATTCTCCTTGTTAATAAACAGGGCTTCTTGAAACACTCTTACTTACTTACCAATTCAGCCCGTGGGTGGGCTTGTTGATATACGCGCTTCAATCTGTCCACCGTCAAATGCGTATAAATCTGTGTCGTGGACAGGCTGGAATGACCCAGGAGCTCCTTCACAGCCTTCAGATCCGCTCCATGATCCAGCAGATGGGTGGCGAACGTGTGCCTTAATACATGAGGACTGAGCTGCTTCCGTTCGGAAACCTTTTCGAGCCATTTCCGGACAAGCAGTTGAACCCCCCTGGGAGATAACCGGGTTCCCTGAAGATTGAGAAAAAGCGCATCGTTCCCTGTCACCGGTTTCAGCTTATCTCTTCTTTCAAGGTACGCGCCGATATATCTTCCCGCCATTTTCCCCAGGGGAAGTATCCTCTCTTTTCCCCCCTTTCCATAGACACGTACAGTTCCGGCCCTGAGATCCAGGCTGTCCAGATTCAACCCGGTCAGTTCTGAAAGTCTCATACCCGTTCCATAGAATAGTTCCAGTATTGCCCTGTCCCTGACATCTGCAGTGGTTTCAGGCCGGATCATTTCCATGGCCTTGAGTATTTCATCCTCTCTTAAAAATTCGGGAAGCACCTTATCGGTTTTCGGAGCACTCAGTCCGGCAGCGGGATTCACTTCGACAATCCCTTCCTTCGAAAGATACCTGAAAAACGCCCTGAGGGAAGCCAGCTTGCGGCCCACACTGCGTTTGTTCATTCCATGCCGGATCAATATTCCCAGATACTGGCGTATGTCCTCTCTTGATACTTTCCATGAGAAGGAACCTGGTTTCCGGATTCCGGTCATATAATCCATGAACTGTTCGATATCTGACCGGTACGCCACAGCAGTCAATGAGGAATAGTGCCTCTCTCCTTTTAAATACTGCAAAAATGATTCCAGAGCCGGGTCCATGATGATTACTCCTCGACTGCCTTCTCCTCCTGACGAAGAACTGCCTTGCAGGATGGACACTGCACAGATGTGCCCCTGGTTTTTGAGACCTTTTCTTCCATATAACGATGACCGCATGCAGGGCACGCTGTATTCACAGGTTTGTACCAGCTGGCAAATTTACATGCGGGATAGGCTGAACAGCCATAAAAAACCCTGCCCCTCCGGCTTTTCCGCTCAATGATCTGGCCTTTGCAATCCGGCTCAGGACACGATACACCTGTGGAGAAAGGTTTGGTGAATTTGCACTCCGGATAGTTAGAACAGGCAAGGAACCGGCCGTACCGGCCCAATTTAACCACCATCGGAGCATTGCATTTAGCACACTGATCCTCGACAAATTGCGTTTCTTCTTCGAGAGGACGCGTATATTTGCATTCCGGATATCCGGTACAGGCTACAAAACGTCCGTTCCGGCCCCATTTTACCACAAGCTCACGGTCGCATTTCGGGCAGCGGTCCTTTCTTTCCTCCTGAAGTGATTCCTTGATCTCCTCTTTCTTGTCCATGGCATGCTCAATGGCATGGCTGAACGGAACATAGAAATTTTCAAGCACCTGCCGGTGCTTTTTCTCTCCGGATTCGATCTGGTCCAGCTCCGCTTCCATCTGTGCGGTGAAGCTTACATTCACGATATCGGGAAACTGGCTGGTCAGGATGCTGTTTACAGCGATCCCAAGTTCTGTAACCTTGAGATTCCGATCCGCCCTTTCCACGTATTTTCTATCCAGAAGTGTGGAGATGATCAGTGCATATGTGGAAGGTCTGCCTATTCCCTTATTATCCAGTTCCTTGACGAGGCTGCTTTCATTGTAGCGGACAGGCGGCTTGGTGAAATGCTGCTGCGGATCGAAATCCACAAGAAGTACCCGGTCACCCTTTTTGGCATTCTGCGGTATGAAAACATTCTCTTCGCTCTCCTTCTGAACATCGTAAATCTGCATGAAACCCCTGAAGAGCATACTGGATCCCATCGTCCTGAAAAGATAGGCGCCGGCTGTCACCTCCAATACTGTTTGCAAGAGCCGTGCCGAAGCCATCTGGCTGGCAATGAACCGGTTCCAGATCATCTCATACAGTTTTTTTTGCCCGGGATTCAGGTAGGAAGAAATTTCCCGTGGAGGCTTTTGCATGGTCGTGGGCCTTATGGCTTCATGTGCGTCCTGTACTCTCTTTTTATTTTTGTACATTCTCGGAAGTGCAGGGACATACTCGAGTCCGACATTATCTGCAATCCACTGCCTGACTTCCTGAACAGCTGACTGGGCGACCCGGGTGGAATCGGTTCGCATGTAGGTAATCAATCCAACGCGTCCTTCCGGAAGTTCGATCCCTTCGTACAGCTGCTGGGCGATGGCCATGATCCGCGATGTGCTCATACCCAGACGCCTGGCGCCATCCTGCTGCAGGGTACTCGTTGTATATGGCGCATAGGGATGTCTTTCCATTTCCTTCGTTTTCCGGTCTGAAACCACATACTCAAGAGGTCTCAGCTGGTCCATCAATCTTCCGGCCTCTTTTTCATCCGGTATTTGAACAGGTTCTCCTTCATACCTGACCAGCTTTGAACGGAAGGTCTCCCTGTTCTCTGTTTCGAGAATCGCTTCCAGGCTCCAGTATTCATCCGCCTTGAACTTTAAAATCGCTTCTTCTCTCTCACAGATCAGCCGCAGAGCCACGGATTGTACCCGGCCGGCTGAAAGACCCCGGAAAACCGTTTTCCAGAGAAAAGGACTGACCTTATAACCCACGATGCGGTCCATAACTCTTCTTGCTTTCTGGGCTTCAACTTTATCCTGATCGATATCCATGGGGTTTTCGATGGCTTCCTTTACCGCATGCTCTGTAATCTCATGAAAAAGCACCCGGCGTATGCGCGGGTTGGTTTCACGGATCTCTTCTGCCAGGTGAAAGGCGATCGCCTCTCCCTCACGGTCGGGATCTGTTGCAATAAAGACCTGGTCAGAACCTGCTGCCAGACGTTTCAGGTCCTTCAGGATTTTTCCTCTTCCGCGAATAGTAATGTACTCGGGTTCGAATCCATTCTCGATATCCACACCAAGGCGGTTCTTTGGCAGGTTCTTGATATGGCCTACAGACGCTTTCACCATATACGATTTGCCTAAAAAACGATTGATTGTTTTCGATTTCGCATCCGACTCAACAATGACCAGTGATTTTGGCATGTACTTTTTCCGTTTCCTCTTTACTCATGTTCCATGACAGTGTTTGAATTTTTTCCCGCTTCCACATGGACAGGGCTC
>CAYXFJ010000109.1:0-297 GCA_964464265.1 uncultured bacterium | reverse complement strand
ACATGCAACGGACTTTTCTTTCCGGCGACCGGCCTCTCCCCGCTGTCCGCTTCCGCAGCCTGTCCTCTCAACCCCATACCTGCAGATTCCTCATGAACAGTCGCCATCTCCATAGGCTGGCGGCGTCTCTGCCAGGATTCAGGCTCCTGCTTTATTTGAGCTTTGAATACGATTTCCAGCACTTCCTGGTTGATTCGTCCCAGCATGTCCGTGAAAGCTCCGAAAGCTTCCTGTTTGTATTCGATGAGCGGATCCTTCTGGCCGTAAGCCCTTAGGCCTATCCCTTCCTTGAGCTGA
>CAYXFJ010000108.1:0-9799 GCA_964464265.1 uncultured bacterium | reverse complement strand
GTGAATGCCTGAAAGATCAGGTCGTGCTTTTCAGGAGGCACACCAACGCCTGTATCCGTTACAGTGAAATGGAGCAGCACACCATTTTCCTGTCTGGTCTCCAGCTTCACTTCGATGACCACCTCTCCTGTTTCCGTGAATTTTATAGCATTGCTGACGAGATTGATGATTACCTGCCTCAGACGGCTCGGATCTCCGACCATGGAGTCCGGAACATTGGATAGTACATGACAGATGAGTTCCAGCTGTTTTTGATTGGCTCTTACCCCGAGGGATTGAATGGCATCATCGATCGTATCCCGCAGATGAAAATCAATCGATTCCAGCTGAAATTTTCCGGCTTCAATCTTGGAAAAATCCAGAATGTCATTGATAATATAGAGAAGGGAATTTGCGGAGGATATGACCGCTTCAAGATACTCTCTCTGCAGCGGGGTCAGATCCGTATCCAGTGTAAGTTCCGTCATACCGATGATGCCGTTCATCGGCGTTCTTATTTCATGGCTCATGTTGGCCAGGAATTCACCCTTGGTGTTTGTGGCTGATTCTGCACGCTTGCGCGCGATGTCCAGTTCCTCAACCATATGGACCAGTCTTTTCGTGTCCTCTTCCTGCTGTTTTTTCGCTTCCTCAAGATCCCTGGCGTATCGCTGCAGATCCTGGTTCTGTTTCCTGAAGTCGGAAATATTCTCAATCATCCCGTCAAAATAAGCAATTTTACCGTTCTTATCAGGAACAGCGACAGCGGTAACAGCACACCATATGGATTTACCGTTTTGCTTCTTCATCATGACCTGTTCGTTCTTGACAAAACCATGCGTCAGCATCTTATCGCTGAATTGTGCCCTTTCATTGGGTTTTACATACAGGTCACATTCGTTCTGCTCCAGCAGTTCCTCCTTGCTCTCAAAGCCAAACATCTCAAGGTATGCCGGATTTACCTCGATGAACCTTCCTTTCGGACCGGGCGTGGTCCTGAATATTCCGGCATTGATGTTCTGCATCAGGGTTCTGTATTTTTCCTCGCTCATCTTCAGGATTTCGGTCACCTTCGCACGCCGGTTGAACAAATCCTGCGAGTACGCCGTGAACAAGAGCAGAATACAGATAACCAGCATCCGGATCCAGAAGCTCATGGCATCAGGAAAGAACACCCGCTCGAACATGGATCCTTTCCCGAACACAAAAACGTCCCTGAAAGATTCGATTATCCAGTAGAGGATTGCCAGAACAATGCCGAGGCTTGAGATGTACGATGTCTGTATCTTTGACTTCCGGTAATCCGTGGCTTCTTCCAGCCTGTTGCGAATTTTATAAGCATAGACTGCAAACAGAGTAAGTACACAGATGACCAGAAAACGCATCCAGAAAGTCATTGAATCCGGGAGAAAAATACAATGCAGCAGATTGCCTTTATGAAAAACAAAGGCATCTCTAAACCCTTCCAGTACCCAGTAAACAACGCTGAACAGAAATCCCACAACGAGAAAATTGGAAAAGATCCCTGAGAAATGTTTCTCCTGAACTTTGGATTGGTTCATAGGTATTCCGGGAATAGTAATATCAGACACTCACTGATTACACCTCATCGATGCATTTGTGCAATAAATCCTTCCGTAAAACAAGGTGTACATTAAGTCTCTAAAAGAATTTACAAAGAACATGCCAGTAATGAGATATCCGCAAAAAAAACATGACTTTTGAGGACAGGACAGGAAATTGAAATCAAAAGCGGGCTGTTTGATACTGGAATTCCGTGTATCTATCATTCCAAAATGAAGGGGGATTACATATTGAAAAATATAATGCAAGCTCTGAGTGGCCGGAAATATTCAGGTCCGTGGATTGGCATGAAAACTTTCCAGGGATCTCAGGAAAGCGGCATCTCGTAAGGGGGAAAGGCCTCTCAGGATCATCTGATTGGCCGAAGCCACCAGGCTTCCCAGGCGGAAGCACGTTCCAAATCCCCAGCCTGCATATAGAGCCGCATATACTGTATTGTTGCCGATAAGAGGATCTGAATCTATCCCGATCAGGCCCTGCTCTACCGCTTCCTTCCATGAGACCGTGCCGGGTATGGGTGAAAATGAAGCAAGACTCACCCGGATGCCCAGACCCAGCACAAAGAGCAGACTTTCGATAACCTCTTCCAGCGGCTGCCCCGGCAATCCCATCATGATGTAACTCCTGAGCATTTCAGGGCTGAATCCTGCTCCAAACAGGCAATCCACTGCTTGAGCCATATCCTCATCTTTGATCTTGCCGCTCATCTGTAACTGGCGCTGCGGATTACGGGTTTCATAGCTCAGTCTGAGTGTGCTGAAACCTGTCTTTTTCATAAGTCCCGCGACACGACGGTCTATTTCTCTAGGCTGAAGTCCGTTCGGTGTATGGAACTGAGTACCGGAGCATTTTTCGGATACACGCTCCAGGATCGGTATAATATGCTCCTCTTTTCTGAATAGCAAAGCATCATCATAAAAAGCGATATGGCGGACATTCCGGTCTGCCAGCCATTCAATCTCCGAAACAGCAGCATCTGCACTGCGTTTCCGGTAAGACCCCAGCAGTCCGGATGCGCAGAACGGACAATGATAGGGACAGCCGCGGGATGTCAAAACTGCTGCTGAAGTCAGTAAAGGATAGAGTGGATAAAGAGGGCGCCATTCATCATCCGGACAAACAGGACTGCTCTTGCTGCCCAGGATGTCCAGAATCAGGGGCAGGGAAGACTCCGCAGGACCGGGTATGACGTAATCGGCTCCGCAGTTCTGCCTGGCGTGATCCGTGCACAGGCTGGCATAAATGCCGCCCAGTATCACAGGTATACCAGGATAAATTTCATTGAGCAGGGCAATTATTTCAATGACACCCGGATACCAGAAGGTCATTCCGGATGTGACCAGGACAGCGTCGGGCCGGCTTTTCCTGGAGAGGAATTGGCTCAAGGCGGATTTCGGAATTCCATACCGTCCGTATCTGCGCGGAACGGAACGATAAAGGTGAGGTTTCGGGATGGTCTCTTTATAATAATGTCCTCCGCCGTCCTTTCTGTCCCTGATGATGATTCCGCATTCCTTGAGTAGAGGATGATTTCTGTCAAGGCAGTCCAGCAGCCTGACATCGAATCCTCTTGAAGCCAGCAGCCTGCCCAGTATGAGGAGTCCGACCGGTTTGTACCATGAATCGTACGCCGCAAAATCGGTTATCCAGGGATTTACCAGAAGTACTGTACGTTTGCGAAAGGCCAGCCGTCACTCCTGTGAAACGACCTTGTAGACTTTGTCATGCCTGCGGACGCGTTCATTGACCTTGATGCCCACCTCCTCCCCCTGTGCCGCTGACTTAACGGATTTGTGATTGATCTGCAGGGAACTCACCTCCACGATGGCATCGGTAGTGTGTCCCTTAAAATGCAGGGTATCTCCTACTTTGATCTCATCTCCGGTCACTTTTAGCGCGACTACTCCGACATGGGCAAAATAATCCTCAACATATGCGACCTCCACCTCTTTCTCATCCATGGCCAGCCTCCTTTCCATCACTTTTTTCCCTTTGGACGGTTTTTACCTCCTTCATCCCCTTTTTCAAGATTCCGGATAATCAGATAGATACCCAGAGCTATGATCACTACAGGCACCCAGGGAACCTCACGGATAAACCACCGGAGATTGTTGCCCAGCCAGAGAAATCCGACAATTATAAATATAATCCCCCAGAAAAGATAATGCGCTGAGGAAGTTTCCTTCTGTGCCTCTCTGGCTTTCTTATGTAAATGTTCTCCCAGCTCAGATCCTTTTTCATCGATTCTTCTGGCAAGATTTTCAACCGTATTCTCCAGCTCCTTTATTTTTTCTTCCAGCCGTACTTCCCAATTCTCATTTTTTGGCGCCATGTAACCTCCTCATTTCTCAATATTTATTTTCAGTATTTTGTAGATGGTCCAGAATGCTCTGCAGGCGCTCGCGGATTTCGGGGTTATTCGTGGTCTCAATAAGTCCCTCCAGGTATCGCCTGGTAATCAGTGTCCGGTTCAGTTTGAGGGACAGGCCTTCCATGAGGCTGTACACATAATCCGGACACCCGGACTTGCCCACTGCCTCCTCCAGATATCGTATGGTCGAGTCCATATCCGCAAAGTACATCCAGTAAAGCCAGCCCAGATAAAGTGGAAATTCCCATCGGTCAGGATTGTTATGGTATCCCTTTTCGAGCAGTTTTTTTGCCTCCCCTATCTCTCCTGTTTCCATCAGCACATAGACCCCGCCAAAAAGATAAGGAAAGACGAAGTGCGGATCCAGAGTGGTGACCCTGTCCAGCAGGGGATAGATGGCCTGAACCAGTGCCGGGTTCTCTCCCTGAAAAAGCAGATGTTTCAATTGCCTTCCCAGGGTATCCAGCGAGTCCGGCCCGGGCATTTCGCCCCGGGGATAAATTTCCGGAACAGGTTTTTCCTCACCTTTTACAAGCGCCAGGCGATAATAAGGATTCTCCTCATCCCTCGCCCTCCGCCCATAGTACAGGACGCAGCGTATCCACATCCAGTCAGAAACCAGACCCCGGTAGCCCATGCTCAGCCATTTGAGCACTTCTCCCTTCGGAAGAAGCACCGGGCTTTCATCCCTGAATGTGATAAAACGGGCTTTGTCCAGCTCGGTCTGTGAGCGGTGAACGACCCATGCACATATCAAAAGCGCAACAACGATGAACCCTTTTTTCAGGATCCTCATCATGATCTCTATTATTTAAGATCCTTTTTTTGAAAAATGACCATTGTCAGTATGAGAATGACCGCAGTGTAAGCAATCCCGTAAATGCATCCATAAAGTACAGCATGGGGAGGCTGCTTCAAATGTTCCACAACGGCCATTTTGATGTTCAAATTTTCAAGGTTCGGCATGATATAGTATATTGCCTTTAAAAGCCAGTGAAATCCCCTGTCCGGATAGAGCTCTGTATACTCTCGCAGAAATCCGCTCATGTGCCCGATGACGAACACGATCAGGGTGAGTATAGCGCTCAATGTCGGTGACATGAACGAGGAAAAGAAAAGCGCGAAGGCCACGATCAGGATAATTTCCAGGGTGATCAGGAGGACTGCGGGCAAAAGGCCCAGGTCCAGCTTCCCTTCTTTGAGAAGCACGACCAGAAGAAGAGTTCCGGCCATGATGGCCACATTGATGGCCAGGGTCATTCCAAGGCCGATATATTTACCGAGAATAATTTCCCACCTGTGGACCGGCTTGGAAGCGATCAGGTACAGTGTCCTCTGCTCTGTCTCCTGCACCATCAGACGGATCCCGATAAAAATGGCGATCAGAAGCCCGAAAATGGACATGGCGGACAGACCGAAATCTTTCAGCACCTTGACCTGCTGGTAGATGGACCATTCTCCGATCACGAGAGCCAGCAGTATCAATCCCAGCGCGAAGATAAGTATGTTCAGGAGTATTCTGTCGCGTATGGTTTCTTTGAAGGTGTTACAGGCGACCGCTTTGATACGCATGGCTCACCTCCCCATTTCTGCCATAAAGAGTTCCTCAAGACTCGCTTTCTCTGGGATCACTGAGATCACAGTGCCGCCCGAATCACTGATTTTTTTAATAAAAGGCTGCACATCCGCTTCCTTTTCGAACCTGACCATGATTTTGTCACCCTGGATGACGGCATTTTCTCCGATTCCCATCTTTTTTTGTTTTCCTCCGGGAAGGGTAAATGTCACTTCCACTGACTGAACTCCGGATCCGGTCCAGGCATCAAGAGGCCCCACATTGACGAGTTTCCCCTTTTTAAGAATTCCCACCCTGTCCGCTATCATCTCGGCATCCGAAAGTATATGGGAGCTGAAAAAGATCGTCTTGCCTTTCGATTTCAATTCGAGTATAAGGTCCCGGACATCTTTTCTGCCTATGGGATCGAGATTGGACATGGGTTCATCCAGGAAGAGAACCATGGGATCGTTGATAAGGGCTTGAGCCAGTCCGAGTCTCTGTACCATACCTCTGGAGTAGCTGCGGACCTGACGATTTCCATCCTCGCCAAGTCCGAGGCGTTCCAGAAGCTCCTTTGCTCTCTTCTGCCGCACTTTCCTGTCAAGCCCGAAAAGATCTCCCATAAAATCGAGAAATTCATAGCCTTTCAGATACCCGTAAATGTTCGGCTGTTCCGGAAAATAGCCCACACGTTGCATGGTATGAGGATCTTTGTTCGATTTCCCGAGAATCGATATGTCTCCACCCGTCGGATACAGAAGTCGCATCATCAGCTTGATGGTCGTCGTTTTTCCCGCGCCGTTCGGTCCGAGAAAGGCGAATACTTCCCCCTGCCGGACATCCAGATTCAAATGGTCAACAGCTGTGAAGTCTTTCTGTCCGATCTCTCCCTTGAAAACCTTTGTCAGGTTTTCAATATGAACCGCTGATTCTGACATGGATTCCCTCCAGATCGCTCTGTCCGGAAGTGAAAAAAGAGTATCCCTCAACGTCCGGTTTTAACACCTATTATGGATTTCACCACATCGACCGCTGAGACACCGTCTGCAGCATAGCCGTCCGCACCGATCTCACCGGCATAGCGCTTTGTGATCACAGCCCCTCCAACAATGACCGGCACCGTCGAACCTCGTTCCCTCAATGCTCCGATAACGGCTGGCATCTGCGTCATCGTGGTGGTCATCAGCGCGGAAAGACCCACAATATCCGGTTTTTCTTCCAGCGTCTTGCTGACGATCCGTTCCAGCGGGACATCCCTTCCAAGATCGATTACATCAAAGCCATGGTTTTTCAGAAAAAGTCCCACGATGTTCTTGCCGATATCGTGAACATCCCCTTTGACAGTGCAGAGAAGGATCTTTCCCTGCTTTCGGGTTTCACCCTTCCCGAATAAAGGCTCCAGTATGCCGCATGCCCGCTGCATGGTCTCCGCAGAGAGGATCATCTGCGGCAGGTATATCTCTTTTTTATCATAGCGGATGCCGATCTCCTGTATGGCAGGGATCAGGATTTCGCTGTTTATTTCGGAAGGCTTTCTGCCTCCGTCCAGGACCTTTTTCATCAGGACCTCGACCTCATCGCGGTTCCCGAGAAGAATGGTCCGGTAAAGTTTCTGCTCATCCGGTTTCAGATTGGCTGTGATTTTGGATGGCCTGCCCGCTTTCTTTTTCCTGCCGGCAGCAATAAAGTTTCCAGCATGAAGGTCTCTCAGGACCAGAACCGAAGCAGCACGGACGGTCTCCATCATGCGCTTGTCCCCCGGATTCATGATGGCGGCATCGAGCCCTTGACCCATGGCCATACCCAGAAAAGCAGCATTGATCTCGCTCCTTCTGGGAAGCCCGAACGAGATATTCGAGACTCCAAGCACGGCCGGAAGACCCAGCTTTTCTTTGACCATCCTGACAGCTTTCAGCGTATCAAAAGCCCGTTTCTGCTGCGCTGAAACGGTCAGCGTCAGACAGTCGCAGATGAGATCCCTCCTGGAGATTCCGTAATCCAAGGCCCTCTGTACTATTTTCTCCAGTACCCGGATGCGTTCCTCAGCGGTCCTGGGAATACCCTTCTCATCCATGGCCAGGCATAAAATACCTGCACCATAACGTCTGGCAAGGGGAAGCATGCTCGACAGGCTCTCATCGCTGCCGTTCACGGAGTTGATGAGTATTTTTCCCGCGCTTTCCCTGAGAGCGGCTTCCACAGTACCCGGATGCGGACTGTCAATGACAAGAGGTGCAGGCACAGCATTCTCAACTGCCGTCACAACTCTTCGCATCAGCCTTGTCTCGTCCACCCCCGGCACTCCGATGTTCACATCCACAAGCACGGCTCCCTGACCGGCCTGTTCTTTCGCTTCTTTTTGCAGAGGTCCGACGCTCCCCTCGCGAAGGGCGGCTGCGAGGTCTTCCCTGTTGGTCGGATTGATGCGCTCGCCTATCACGGCAAAGGGCAGACCGTCTCCTATGGATACCGTCCTCGTGCGGCTCGAAAGACGGAGTGCGCTGACCGCCTTACGCTCTACGGGTTTCCGGCCTTTCAGAATATGTGAAAGACGCGCTGTATATTCCGGAGTGCTGCCGCAGCAGGTCCCGACAATAGCGGCTCCCAGCTCAACAAAACGCTCGGCAAATCCGGCCATGGCATCGGGCGTGACCTGGTAAATGGCGCTTTTCCCTTTTAACCGGGGGATTCCCGCATTGGGCTCGACCAGAATGGGAGTTTCAGTGGTCAACGCGAACCGTCCCACTACCTCGAGCATGGGCTCCGGCCCTGTAGAGCAGTTCACCCCAAGAACATCCGCTCCCATGGAGATCAGCACATTGGCCGCTGTTTCAGGATCCGTACCTGTGAAGCTGGTATATCCTTCGTCAAAAGTGAAACAGGCCATGACCGGAATACCGGAGAATTCCCTCAGGGCTATCAGGGCGGCCTTGATCTCTTTCAGGTCGGAAAAAGTCTCGAGCAGAAAAAGATCAACGCCTCCTTCAGCCAGCACCTCCGCCTGCTCCCGGTACGCGTCACAGGCTTCATCGAGAGTGAGATCCCCGAGCGGTTCAACGAGTTTTCCTGTGGGACCTATACATCCGGCAACCAGAACGCCATCGCCTGCGGACTTTCCTGCCAGCACTGCGGCCGCATGATTCAGGGTTTTGACCTTATCTGCCAGTCCATAAACACTCAGCTTGACCCGGTTCGCTCCGAACGTATTCGTGGATATGATATCTGCTCCGGCCGCAGCATAAGCGCTGTGAATTCCGCCTACCCTGTCCGGTTTTTCAAGAACAGCAAGATCGAGACATGCTCCCGGAGGCAGGTCCGGCTGCAGCAGAGTCCCCATGGCACCGTCCAGAATGAGAACCTCATTCCTGAGACGCTGTAAGAATGCTATCCTGTCCATTTATCTGCTACCCCTGAAAAAAAGTTGGAATCACTTCTGCCCGTCCGAAGTCCGGCTGTGCTCTTCGAGCAGCCCCGAAACCTCGAGAACTACCGGCGTTATCTTTTCCCACAAGAGAGGCATCAGATGAATCCCGTGTACACCATCGATCTTTTTAACCTGCTGTACGGTTTCCGCAGCGATCTTCACGCCTTCCTCTTCGGGCTCTTTCGCCTGAAGCATCCTTTCGATCAATACATCCGGAATGCGTACACCGGGTACTTCCTTTTTCATGTATGTCAATGCCTTGTGGGATTTTACGGGCATGATACCTGCCAGTATCGCACAATTTCTGTGCAGTCCTCTGTCCCGTACTCCTTCCATCCATTCTGCAAAGCGGTCCACATCGAAAACCGGCTGGGTCTGGATGAAGCGCGCACCGGCTGCAATCTTTTTTCCGAGCCGTATAATTCTGAACTCGACGGGATCCGCAAAAGGATTTGCTGCAGCTCCAATGAACAGATCAGGAGGTGTCTTGATCGGTTCACCCGAGATGAAGCTGCCCCTGCACATTCCGTCCGACATGGCGATCAGCTGTACGGAATCCATATCGAACACTCCCCTTGCTTCAGGATTCGTTCCGAATTTCTGATGGTCTCCTGTCAGGCAGAGCAGGTTCCGGATGCCCAGTGCGGACATGCCCAGAATATCACTCTGCAGGCCAATGCGGTTCCTGTCCCTGCAGGTCATCTGGACCACGGGCTCCAGTCCCTCCTCCAGGACTATCCTGGCAGAGGCGATGGAGGACAGCCTGACAACCGCTGTCTGATTGTCCGTAATGTTCACGGCATCCGCGCCCTTCCGGAAATACGGGATCTTTTTTCTTATGGCATCTCCGTTCGCGCTCTGAGGCGGACCCAGTTCTCCGGTC
>CAYXFJ010000107.1:6567-9826 GCA_964464265.1 uncultured bacterium | reverse complement strand
CCCAGATAATCCTCCGCAGTCTGTTTCATTTTCTGAAGAATCATGGCGGAAATTTCGGGCGGAGAATACTCGTTGTTACCGATCTTGACTCTCGCCACATTATTCTTCCCTCTTACAACTTTGTAAGGCACTTCCTTTATCTCAGATTCCACTTCCCCGTACATGCGTCCCATAAAACGTTTGATCGAATAGACCGTGTTTTCAGGATTGGTAACTGCCTGACGCTTGGCAGGGGCTCCGACAAGTCTTTCTCCGCTTTTTGAGAACGCAACCATAGAAGGCGTTGTCCTCGCACCTTCCGAATTGGGGATCACAACCGGTTCCCCGCCTTCCAGAACTGCCACGCAGGAATTGGTCGTTCCCAGATCGATTCCGATAATCTTTCCCATAACGATGAACCTCCTCAATTTATATGCATTTCAACTGTTATCTTTAATTTTTAAACGGGACAGGAAGGCATCACTTCTCAGCCGGAGTCCCGGAATCCTTTCCGGGCGCTGGCTTTTTTTCTTTCTTTACCTCTCCTGAACCTGTACCATCCTTTTTTTCACCTTGCTTCTTTTTATAATCATTCACATAAAATCCGGATCCCTTGAAAATCAAACCAATCCCTCGGCTGATCAGCCTCTTAGCTCTTCCACCGCACTGAGGACAGAATTTCACAGGTTTGTCTTTTATCGACTGAAAGACCTCAAAATGATGGCTGCAATCCTGGCATTGATAATCGTAGGTGGGCATTCTCTCTCCAATCCTATTAAATCATTCAGAAGTACTCAGAGGAGCACCGCTGTTCAATCAGCCATACAGGATTTCAATCTGTTTTTTCTCTTCCTCCGATGGATGATCCGGAATTTGAATGTGCACGGTAATATACTGGTTCCCTCGTTTTCCATTTTTCCCTATCCCCATTTCTGCAAGCCGAAAAGTAGTCCCGTTCTTAGTCATCGGAGGAACTTTCATCCGTACTTTCTTCCCGTCAGGTGTCCTGACACGCAAACTCGATCCGGATACAGCCTGCGCCAGTGTAAGTTTCACCTCACATTCGACATCCATTCCTTTTCTCTTGAAGAAACGGTGCGGTTCCACCTGAAAGGTTAAGACCGTGCCGCTTCTTGCCGCTGTACTGCGTCCGGATTCCTTATCTTTGATCCGTATCTGATCACCGCTCTTCACGCCTGCCGGAATAGTGACCCTGACTTTCTGCTTTCGTCTCGCTTTCCCTGTCCCATGACAGACATCACAGGGATTCCTGATGATCTTTCCATTTCCCATGCACGCCGGACAGGGCCGGCTTACACCGAATCCGCCCTGAGCCATGGTGATCCTTCCGCGGCCCCCGCAATTCGGACAGGTTTCAACATGTGAGCCGGGCTTGGCACCACCCCCTCCGCAGGACGGGCATATGCCTTCTCTCTCGATACTGAAAGTCGACTTCCCGCCTTTTACTGCGACTTCGAAGGGTACTTTCAGCTCGATGAACTCTTCCTCGGGACCTTGTTCCTGTCCTGTAAAATCCTCTTCAAAAAGTTGAGAAAAGAGAGTGCCGAGTCCGCCGAACAGATCAAATCCCTCCACACTGAAGCCCCGTGAGCCCTTGCGGCTCCTGCCTGCCTGTCCAAAATCGAAATTCCTGAAATCGAAACCCCGTGGATCAAAGTTTTTTCCCCCCATACCGAAGCGGCGCATGTTGTCATACTGTTCCCTTTTCCGGGGATCGCTGAGCACTTCGTAGGCTTCCGAGATCTCCTTGAACTTCTCCTCGGCTTGCTTGTTTCCAGGATTGACATCGGGATGATACTGCTTGGCCAGTTTTCTGTACGCCTTTTTTATTTCATCGCTGCCCGCATTTTCCTGAACACCTAGAATGTGATAGTAATTCTTGACTCCCATACCTAACCGTCTCTTCTGGCCTGCTTTGCCACCTTGACCTGACTGGGACGCAGGAGTTTCCCCCCGAACCTGTAACCTTTCCGCCAGACTTCAAGAACCTTTCCATTCATGGAAGGATCTGTCTCTTCTGCGCTGACGGCTTCATGGATCTGGGGATCGAAAGTCTGTTCTGAAGCATTAATCTCTTCCAGTCCCTGCCCGGTCAGAACTTTCCTCAAATTCTGAAAGATCAGCTGAACCTCATCTGTTGTTACATTCCCTTTGGCACCATAGTGCTGCATCATTCTCTCGAAATCATCCAGTACGGGTAATAGCTGAACGACAAGTTGCCCTTTCGCATACGAGGACAGCTCATCACGTTCCTTTTCAACTCTTTTCCTGTAATTCATGAACTCAGCCTGAAGACGCTGAAGATGGCCGATGCAATCACTATCATTATCTTTCTCCACTTCTTTATCTTCAGGCTTTTCGTTCTCCGTACCATCGCTGATGGGTATCAGCATCTCTTTCTTTTCATGATCATTCTCTATATTCATATCGACATATCTCATTGACATTCGAATCGTCTCATTTGAGTCTTACTGTGTCTGCTGTCTCCGTCTCATATGCCGGTACGGCTTTACTCTACTTTACATTTACCTCAATGGCCTTGGGTTTGACTTCCTCAGCCTTGGGAAGCAGGATGGTCAGCAGTCCATCCTTATAAGTTGCTTTCACTTTGTCCACCTGAATCGAAGTCGGCAGACTGAAAGATCTCTCAAAAGATCCGTAGGTTCTTTCAATGCGGTGGAAGTCCTTTTTCTGATCCTCACCTTCCTGACGCTTTTCACCCTTCAGTGTCAGTACATTTTCCTGAAGGTTGATTTTAATGTCTTCCTTGTTCATGCCAGGAATTTCTGCTGATACAAAAATTTCATTTTCATTTTCAGAGATGTCCACGAGCGGAAACCATGGATAGAGTCCGGATTCCATTTCCTCGGGTGAACGTCTGGAGTAATCGGTGAACAACCGGTTCATCTCTTCCTGCAGACCGATCAAGTCTCTGAACGGAGTCCATCGAATGAGTGTCATGATTATTTCCTCCTTTTTATTTTCATTCTTTCTGTTCGACCACTTTAACCCGGTTAAATGCAATGAGTGTGCCAGATGAAAAAATATTATTTAATTACATATTTATCAAATATTTATATCTATGCATCCCTTATAAGTCAAAATGGCAGGAAATATGCCATTATGACGTTTTCCTGCCATTTTGACATTATACATCTGCCAAGATTGCTTTACATGTTTGAATTACTATATATTATAGATAGTATAGGAGGAGGGCTTGCATCTTGCCGGGCTGGAAGAGAACTATCGCATCGGAGTA
>CAYXFJ010000107.1:0-6557 GCA_964464265.1 uncultured bacterium | reverse complement strand
GGGCTGGAAGAAGTTACTCCGATGCGATAGTTCTCTTCCAGCCCGGGCCAGAAGAGAAATTCCATCTCCAGGTGACATCTTCATATCAGGCTGAATGAGGACCGAAGCCACTCAATAACTTTGCCATGCCGGATCCGAATGGGGCTTCCAGCCTCAGGTAACGACAATATGGACGGCGGCGGGTGCAGCATAAAAAAAGGGCGCCTGTGGCGCCCTTTTAAAACGAACTTATGGATTCAGGATCATTTCCCCTGCGGAATTTTCACGAATGCATACAGTTCTGTATTTTCTCTTTTAATATTAAATATAGCCACTTTGCCTTTCGGGCGTGACCTGAGGACTTTCCGGTAATCGGAAACGGATTTGACCTGTGTATCCTCGATACGGGTGATCAGATCGCCGCGCTGGATCCCCGCATCCGCAGCATTGCTGTAGGGAGTCACAACGCTGACAACCACACCCTGGTCATCCCTGCCCAGTCTGAGTTCCGAACGCACGCTGTTATCCAGATCTATTACGGAGATCCCGAGTTCGGGCATCTCATCATCGCCAGCCTCCTGTACAGTTTCCTTACCTGTGTCCCTCTGGCCGAGTTTTACGCGGACATCTCTTTCTTTTCCATCCCGGAAAATAGTGAGAACGACTTCATCACCCGGATTTTTCAGGGCTACCGCATTCTGTATTTCGTTGCTCTTATTCGTCTCCTTACCGTCAAGTTTCAGGATGATATCGAGCGGTTTCAAACCGGCCTTCTCCGCAGGGCTGTCTTTTATCACCTGGTCAATGCGCACTCCGCGGGGCCTGTCCAGGCCGAATCTCTCTGCCACATTCTCATCGACCGGCCGCATGCCAATACCTATATAGGCACGCGTGACATATCCCTTCCCGATCAGATCATTCATGATCTTTTTGGCGAGGTTGATGGGAACGGCAAAACCGTATCCCATATAGTATCTGGTACTCGTGGCTATGGCGGTGTTAATACCAATCACCTCGGCCTTTAGATTGACGAGCGCTCCTCCGCTGTTACCGGGATTAATGGCCGCATCAGTTTGTATGAAATTTTCAATGGCATAGGATCCGCCCTCTGTAGGCTCACTGTCCTGAATGATACCAATGGAGCGTCCGATGGCGCTGACAATCCCTGCAGTTACTGTTGAGTTCAGCTGCAGCGGATTTCCTACTGCCAGAACCCACTCTCCCACTTCCAGTTCATCGGAATTCCCCAGTCTTGCAACAGGAAGATTTTCACCCTGTATCTTGATGACAGCGACTTCCGTCAGAGGATCCGTACCCACAAGTTTAGCCTCGAAATTCCGGTTGTCATAGAGGTTCACCTTGATGTCATCCGCATTCTCGATCACGTGATTATTGGTCAGTATATATCCATCCTTGCTCACGATGACCCCGGAACCCAGACCCTGAAGCCGCTGGGTCTCCGGCTGCTGGAATTCCCTTCCGAAAAAATCCTTGAAGAACGGGGACCAGAAATCATCTTCCTGCTGTGATCTCTTGACTATCCTGGATGTTGAAATGCTGACCACTGTAGGAAGTATCTCTCTGGATACAGCTGTAAAGGCCTTTCCCGTATCCTGTAATCTGAGGACCTCTTGAGACGGCTTGTTCTGTGAAGGTTCATCCAGAGCCACCACACGTGACGCAAAACCTTTCGGTGTCCAGTTCAAATTGGTTGTAAGTATAATTCCTATAATAATACCGATAAAAATAAACCCGGCAGACCATCTCTTCGTTCTTGAAGATATCATATTCAATTCCTCCTGAAAACAGTTTATGATATACAACTCTCAGTTCCTGGATCTTTTCAATAATAATAGTCTCAGAAAATGTGTCAGTGCAACAGCAAGAGCGCCTACATAGGTCCAGGCTGCAGCCCTGAGAACTTTTTTCGCGTCTCCGACCTCCTCCCCCGCAAGATAGCCCCTGGTCTGGAGCAAAGAAAGCGCTCTGGAACTTGCATTGAGCTCCACAGGCAGAGTGACCATCTGGAAAAGCACTGCCCCTGCGAAAAGCAGTATACCCACATTCATGAGCCAGGGCAATGCAAAAATCAATCCTGCCACAAAAAGCGGAATAGCCAGCTGGGAGCCGATACTGGCCAGAGGCACTATGTTCTGCCTCAGCATGAATGTTCCGTATGCCTCTTTGTGCTGAATCGCATGGCCCACTTCATGAGCGGCAATTCCCAGCGCAGCCACGGATTTGCTGTTCGCGATATCTTTTGACAATCTCAGGATTCCGGCCCTGGGATCGTAATGATCTGTCAGGGTTCCGGGTGTTTCCTCCAGTTTAATCTGGGTCAATCCGCTGTCCCTGAGCAGGTTGCCGGCAATCTCGGCACCTGTCTTTCCCGAAGATGCGGGAATTTGGCTGTATTTTGCGTAGGTGCTTTTAACCTTGAATTGAGCCCATATAACGAGCAGCATGGCGGGTATCAATAACAGCATGGTCGGATCTTGTAATAACATTTTGAATCCTTTTAATTAGCAATTCAGGCCGTTACAGCACGAAAATTGTACGTTATGATTTTTGAAAAAGTTCCAGTGCATTCGCATGGAGGATTGAACCGGGATTAAAAATACAATGCCACAAGAAATCCCTGTCTGGTGGTCGTAGCGCTGATGTTGATACGTCCTTTATAGATCTTGAATTCCAGAGGCTTGAAGGCCATGGCAAAGGACCCCACACTGAAGAGTCCGGATACCACACACCAGGCGAGATCCTTTTTAGACTGATCGTTCAGATTGGTATAATCTGAACCTTCGTCCAATTCCTCCAGTTCCTTCCGCGCTCTTTCCTTATTGTCACGGTAATCCTGATATTTACTGATGCCGTATCCTCCGGATGCAAGCCCTAAAACGACGAATGGTAAAAAAGGATGCTTCTTCTCAAGAATATATCGTGTTCCTTCCTCGAAATCCAGGATGGTTTTATCAGGTCTGTATATTTTGGATATGTCCTTTTTGGCGATCACGACAATGGGACCTTCATCCGTACGGATTGCGAAATTCCCTTTCTGGGAAATCTCGGTGACAGTCCCCCTGATCTTCTTCCCCTTTTTAGTGACGATCAGATCGGAACCGTATCCATTCATCAAAGAGACCATGCAGATGAAGAGGATGGCCACTTTTTTCATATCGAATACCTTTTTTTTTCAATGATATTTATCATAATAGAAATATCATTGCAGAAAATATGCCAAAGAAACAAGTCCCGATCCCCGAATACTATTCATTCTCCTTATAGAGCAGAACCATGATTCGCCTGTTCAAATACCTTCCAACAGGTGTCTGGTTATCTCCCAGCAATACCTCACCCTGGCCCTTGATTGCCAGGCTCAACGGTTGGGTTTCACCGTATCCAACAGGCGGATCGATACGACTGACTATTGAATTATAGGCCTCTCTGTAATTCTCTTTGATGCGCACCAGAAAGGCATCCACAAAACGGGTAGCACGGTCTATGGATAGCTTCTCATTGACCGCTTCAGGACCGATGGCACATGCATGCCCTTCGAAACGTACCCTCATATTTGGATTCGCGACAAGCTCGCTGGCAATGATCATCATGCGGTCCCAGTAGAACTGATATACAGGCTCGACCTGTGCGAATTTTGCCGCCCCAAAAACCTCTCTTCTCCGTATGGTTCGCTTTTCATCGAGATAAATGGCATCCGGTTTTGTCCTGAATATCCTGCCGAGCGTATCCGTGAGTATCAGCTCATAGGTATATCTTTGATTTCTCGGTACTATCACTCTATCCCTGTCGGTTGCATCCCATGGTATCAGACCCCACAGGCTGTCTTCATGTACGGCCTGCTCGGTGCTCACTTCGATATCGTTGGGCTGGCCCCTGATCTCCCAATCGGCCGTACGTCCCGGAGAGACCACCCTGAGATCGAAATTAATGCCATTCTTCACCGTGGTGTCTACTGCCACTTGAAAAGGCTTGAATATAGCCTCCTCATACTGCCGGGGAACCTCGAAAGATACCATCCGGTATTGTTCCATGACCCATTCCGCATCCTGTGGATTGACCGGCATACGTCTTCTTCCGAGAATTCTGTCATGCCCGGTGATGACTTTGAGCTGTGATTCCTTCGCGCCGAGTTCGGTGAGTTTGTCTTTGACCTTCACTGCCCTTTTATCCGCAAGCGTCACATCTTTCTCCCCGGTCAGGTTGTCGATATATCCCCTGATTTCCACAACCACATCCGGATTTGCATCCAGCCTCTCGACAAGCGTTTGCAGTACCGGATAGGAGATCTTGTGCTCGGTCATGAAAATGGAATCCACTTCGCTGGAGAAAGGCTTGAAATAGACTTCAGGTACGAAAGGGACATCCGCAAAATCATATCCTGTGGCCATGATCTCAACGGAATCCGGAGCTGACAGCGTTCCTTTGGGTATGGAGACGAAAGTGGCCACCCTTATGTTGTTGCTCTTGTTGATCTCGAATACAGAGGTATCCGGATCCACAAACAACCGGATCGCATGCGGTCCCATTTTGTCGGTCATCCAGGGCAGGGCAAATGTCGTATCCTGACCCGGCCACAACTCCGAAAAGGTTGTATCCAGAAGCATGACCACTGAATTAGGTCTTTCTTTTCCGGTGTAACTGTCCTCAATCCGGATCCGGAAAACACTGGCCGGCCCGGTACCTCTGTTATAGATCCTGAAGTGAAGCGTCCCCTGTTCCGGTGTCGTGGTAATCCATTCGCTGTGCACAAAACGCAGTGTATCTGCTACCAGATCCGGAGTGGCCACAACAAAAGTACCCATGTTTTCCGGACTGCTGTAGGATCCGGCTTTCCCTTTCTCTGCAAGCTGGGCATGATGCCCGAGATCATAAGCAGCTACCGCCCAGAAATATTCTCCTCCCTCGTAAACCTTCGTCACATAGTCCGTGGTTTCCGAAAAATCACAAATAAGAAGAGAGTCTTTCAGTGAGGAGTTGAGAAATCCTGTCAGATCTTTTTCCACCCACCGTATAAAGTGCTCTATCCGGTTCCTGTCCATATCAATTGCCACCAGATACCTTACCCTGTCGAAAGGATCAGGATCAAAAGCCTTCTCCCAGGACAGCCTGATGCCGGAGCCGTCTTTGATTTTATCTGTTTCCGTTCCCCGGTTTTCTCCATCTTCCGTATACGATTGTTCCGTCCTCTGTGAAAAATTGACATTCATCAATCCGGATTCCTGGATCTCGGGCATCTCCAGATCAAAAGGCTCCGGAGCGATGGGATAGTGAGAAAGTGAACCCCGGTAGGTCTGCTGAAGTACATCCCCGTAATTCACATCCGCGATATTGATCTCAAAAGCGTCTCCGTAGCGGGTCGGCAAACCCAGAAGCGTGTTCGTCACATCGTCTATTCGAAAACCGATACCAAAGGAGAAATCACCCAGATCCGGCCCATTGAACTGGTAACCAGCCCTTAATCCGAGCATGCGCCTCCACCATAACTCTGCCCCCACTCCCATTATACCGTCCTCTCCGTTGTATTTGACATAATCCGAGGCCATAAGCAGGCTGAATCCCATATACCGTCCCATGTGCAGGGAGGCACCCGCCCGAAAAGCGTAAGGAAGAGTGGTCTCCGTCTGATCGAACTTCATTTTCGTCCCGAGATGGAGCATGGAGAATCCGGCTGAAAAAATGCCGTAATCGAAAATCCCGAATCCCATAGCGCCCAGATTGAACCTCGGAGGTTTGACGAGCAGTCCTGTATCAAAGGCCAATCCTTTCGCTGAATACTGATCGAACCGGCTCATGATTGTCTTGACATTCAATCCAACAGCCAGGTACCGGCTGAGCCAGTCCAGCCTCTGACCGAACGCGAGGCCAACCACCAGATGGTCAGCAGATACGGGCGCTTCCTTGCCTCCCGTTGCGTCCCATTCCGGCATGCCGAGGTATTGTAAACTGAACCCCATGGTGGTTTTTCTGCTTCCGAAGAGACGGAATTGTCTGGCCAGAGTGAGATTGGCCTGATAGATATCTGTAAACCAGCGATTGTACGCCGCGGACCACTGCCATCGTCTGAGATGACCCAGTCCTCCAGGATTCCAGTAAATGGTATACACATCGTCACCAACACCGGTGAAGACGTTGCCCATTCCCGCCTGTCTGGCGCCAATGCCGATTTTCAGGAATGGAAGACCTGTGCCATCCTGTCCGGATGCCCCCCGGACCATTAAAAAAAGGCCTGCCGAAAACAGGATAATCTTCATCTTCAATTTCATATCAATACCCTCTTTAACGAACGAGGACAAATTTCCTGGCTTTCTGAAAGGCACCCGATTTCAGTATAGCGATATAGATACCGCTTCCTCTGGCCACGCCTCTGTCATCCCTGCCGTCCCACTGCGTGGTATTCCACCCTCCGTACGCCGGACCATCCCATACTTTACTTACAAAGGCGCCTGAAACGTCGTATACAATGATTTCTGCGTACCGGTTTGAGCTCAATTTGAACCGCATACCCAGGTCGGGTTTTTCTCGAGGGCGGTACGCATTCTCGTCCAGGAAAAATTCGTCCG
>CAYXFJ010000106.1:8124-9831 GCA_964464265.1 uncultured bacterium | reverse complement strand
CGGGTTGCACGAAAGGAACTGGATGAGGCGATCGCAAGGGGTGCTATACGTGCGGCGGGGATCTCACTGGAGAATATGGATCCTCCGCGGATCAAGGCTGCAGTTAAAAAATGGGGGAAGGGGAAACTTCTCACAGATCAGGAGAACAGAGTCTTTGTAGCCAGGGGTACGCCCAGGGAAATCGGAGAAGCCCACGGTGCTTTGCTTGCACCCGAAGTGAGAAAAATGGTGGACGCAACCCTCTATACGATCTGCTGGATCTATGTTGCAGAGAGGGGAACCTGGTTCATCGACGAGCTTCGCGGAGCCTATAAGAGGCTCGAGCCGTTCATCCCGCAGAAGTATCAGGAGGAAATGGAAGGACTGGCCAGTACCTCCGGCATCTCACTCGAGGAGATAAGGCTGACCAATGTCTTCCCTGAACTCTTTCACTGCTCCGGATTCGCTCTATTCAACAAGGCTACAGAGGGAGGCGTCCTCTATCATGGCCGTGTTCTGGATTATATTACTGAACTCGGACTGCAGTACCATTCGGTTGTCTTTATCGTCGATCCGGACGACGGGAACGCATTTGCCAACATCGGCTATGCGGGATTCATCGGCTCTGTGTCCGGCATGAACGAACGGCAGGTGGCTTTCGGGGAGATGGGCGGAAGGGGGGAAGGAGACTGGGACGGGATGCCCATGGGATTCTTAATGCGTGAAGGGCTTGAAAAAGCCGAAACACTCGATCAGGCGCTAGCCATATTCCGCGATACGCCGCGCACGTGCGAGTATTATTACGTGATCTCGGACGGCAAGATCCCGGATGCGTTCGGACTGGCCACTTCGCCGAAAAGATTCGATATTATCAGGCCAAATCAGTTCCATCCTTTACTCCCGCATCCCCTCGAGGATGCAGTGCTCATGTCCGCCGACAAAAGGTACGAGGAGCTTGCGAAACGCGTTAAAGAGCAGTACGGAACTATCGATGCGGAAAAAGCGATCAGGCTCATGGACCGTCCTGTGGCCATGAAGAGCAATCTGCACAATGTGCTCTTTGCCCCTCAAACCCTGGAATTCTGGGTGTCGCATGCGGGTCCCCATACCCCGGCGTCAGAGGAACCCTATGCTCATTTCAGCCTGAAGGAGCTTCTATCAGGCATGGATCAGTAATAAAGACAATACCGGAGCTATTATTATAAAGATGGATAGAAGGGATTTCATCCGGCTGGCACTCGTGTCATGCTCCATGGCCACATGCCAGCCGCAGGAGAAAAAACAAATACCTGCAGGAAGGAAGCCCTCGCTCTTATTTGCAGCCCGCATCCCTGGCAGTATGTCCTGGGAGGAAAAGAACTTCATCACCCTGTGCCAGGGCTTGATCAACCGTACAGAACCCCGCTTGTACTGGATCCATACAGAGACCGATCAATTCTGGCTCGATTATTACAGGGACACTTTTAATATACCTTATGAGGTTAGAGAGGATCCCTGGCAGGTCATCCAGCCTTTTATGAGTGAGATACCGGGATATGTGCTGTACGATACGGCAATGCCCCATGAACTGAACCTGGCATCCATGATCGGAGCGCTGACCGGGTCTGTCCCTGTTTCAAAGGACATGGAAAATAAAGTGAGCCGCTGCGGTCTCAAAAAAACGGATGATGTATCCGGCAGATGGCGGGATCTCTATCTTGCGTATCAATGGGCCATAAAGGAACTTCT
>CAYXFJ010000106.1:3730-8024 GCA_964464265.1 uncultured bacterium | reverse complement strand
GAGGCGATCGCACTTTCTTCAAAATACGGACATTTCGGCCTGTGCACCCTGAACAGTCCGAACCTCACCGTACATTCTGCCATTCCCGGAACGCGAAAACGGCTGAATGCGGACCCCGTGCGAAAAGCGGTTCCGGCGAATGAAGATAAGGTGTACATCGCATTTATGACCACAGACGGGGATGCCACCTGGTTCGTGTACAATCTGATCAGCACAGACTGGGCAAATCCCCTGCACGGGAAAATGAAATACAACTGGGGATTCTTACCGCTGACCTGCGATCTGATGCCGGGTATGTTCCGGTACTACTGCGACCACGAGACCCCGGACGATTTTTTCGTCGCGGGGCCTTCGGGTGCAGCGTATACATATCCCCATATGCATCCGGACCCCTCCAGGTTTCTCGATCTGACAGCCCGGTATATGGAAAGATGCGGACTGAACACGGTACACATGACAAACTGGGATGACCGGACAGGATGGCAGGAAGTGGAAGACAGCGGTTTTGTTCCCCTGCTCAGAAAGCATCTACCGGATTGTGCGGGATATGTGCGGGGCATGGGTGAATCAGCCTTTGAAAAGAACTACATACAGGGCGGTAATCCCTATATATTCTGCGGAGAGGGGATACATTCCACAAGCGATGTGTATGCTACCCTGAAGGAGTTCATAGACGCATGCGCGAACCGTCCCCTTTTTCTTTTTGTCCTGATCAACCACACCGTTTCCATGGACAGGATACGGGATGCCGTGAACCGGTTCCCTGAGAATACTCTTGAACTCGTTCATCTGGACGAGCTTTTTCTCCGCATTGAAAAAGCCTATGAAGAAAGAACCATCACAGAGGACCTTTATCCCTATAAAAGCGGTTTGACCGCCATTCTATCAAAGGAGGCAAGAAGCGCGTGGCCTGGATTCCGGAAAGAAATGGATACTTTCAAGGCCGCTTTCAGCGCAGGTGAAAAGAGTTATCTGGAATATGTCCGGTCATGTCCTGCAGGTCTGGAAAAAGTGCATACAGGGGAATTTCTTGCCTTTGAATCGGTATGGCACAGCATGAAGCTTGTCAAACTCACTCTCGAGATGAAGGGTATTTATGTGAACGAAAAGAAAGAAGCTTCACGCCAGTTCATCCGGCATTTCGGTTCCATGGCAGAGGCATCCGTAGTTCCTTATCTTCACAGGCTCTGGGACCGGTGGCATGATGAAACCATCCGTTTCGATGAGGCGTCCATTCTCGCTGAGCGCCTGTGCAATCTGACAGAAGAGATGAATGTCAGGCTCTTTGCGGGGAACTCCTGATGGTCTTGCCTGGACCGGATGGTAAGTAAGAATCTTGAATTTTCATATGACCGCTTTTCGGTCATTCTTTTTTCTTTATAAAGCAATCGATTGTGGCAACACATTGCTGTGAGCATCGGGTATCATGGTTGGTGAAGTGCTCATTTAAAGGAACGGAACATGTTTCCTACACTCAAAGATATAGCTGAACGTGCAGGTGTCCATCCCTCGACCGTCTCCCGCGTACTGAGGGGCAAGGAAAACCTGCCGATCTCAGATGAGACACGCCAGCGGATTCTCAGTGTAGCCAAGGAATTGAATTATCAGCCGGACCAGCTCGCCAGAGCTTTCCGTCTGGGGAAAACCCATACCATCGGCCTTCTTATACCGGATATTGCGAATCCTTTTTTTTCCCGCATTGCGAGAAGCATAGAGATTGCCAGTTACAAGGCGGATTACAATCTTGTGGTATGCAATACGGACGAGGAACAGGAAAAGGAGAATCATTTTGTCAACACGCTGCTGAGAAGGGGAGTTGACGGCCTGATCATCGCGCCCGTACAGGATGCGGATGCCCATATCAAGGATCTCTGCGAACGTCATTTCCCGCTGGTTCTGATCGACCGATGTTTTGATGATATCGATACCAATGCCGTGATCAGCGACAACGAGACGGCAGCCTATAATGCGATTTCCTATCTGGCAAAAGCGAATCACAGGCGCATCGGATTCGTGAGCGGCAGGCAGAATATATATACGATACGAAAGCGTCTTGTCGGGTACAAAAGGGCAATACTCGATTTCGATCTGGATGATGATCCGTCGCTCATGTCCGGCTACGGTTATAATGTTGAAAGCGGATATCATGCAACCCTGAAACTCCTGTCCATGCAGAATCCGCCAACCGCCCTGATGATCTCGGGAAATCTCATTTCCGTAGGCACGATGAAGGCTATTTCTGAAAAACATCTTTCCATCCCTGAAGACATTTCAGTGGTAGGATTCACGGATTTCATCAGCGTACCCTACTGGTCTGCGCCTCTGACAACGGTCACCCATCCCATCGAAGAGATGGGTGTAAAGGCTTTTGATATTCTTTTCAGGCGGATGGAATCTTCCGAACCTCTGGCGAACGAAAAAGTGGTCATAAAGACGCAATTCGAGATCAGACAGTCCGTCAGGAATCTTTAAACCGCGCTGCCTCGTGAATCAGGGCGTTCAGACCGTTAAAGAAGAAGGAGTTCATCATGCGAATAACTGTTCGAAAGACAGCCATCAGACGGATGAAAGGCGGATTTTTGAGGTTTACTTTCTTCCTCCTCTCCGGAAGTTTCGTCCTGTGTCTCCTGGCCTGCCGGTCGAAAGAAGAAAGCAGTACCCGGATTCCGGGTGGAAAGGAGGAATTCATGTTCCCCGGAGTAAAAGATGCAATAGTCCTTAAAGAGTTCATTTACGAGTCCGCTCCTTTTCCATCCTGCCATGCATCCACGATCGCGGAGACGGGATCCGGGCTGGTGGCAGCCTGGTTCGGCGGGACGGATGAAGGCGAACCGGATGTCGGCATATGGGTCTCGAGAAATACAGATGGAACCTGGTCTCCCCCCCTGGAGGCGGCCAGCGGTATTGAGAAGGGAGTGCGCTATCCCTGCTGGAATCCGGTTCTTTTTCAGCCTTCGGCTGGTCCGCTTCTTTTATTCTACAAAGTCGGTCCTGATCCCCGGAAGTGGTGGGGGGTTCTGAAAACATCCACAGACGGCGGTGCCACCTGGTCAGGACCGGTGAGGCTGCCGGATTATTTCCTGGGACCTGTGAAAAACAAACCCGTACAGTTGGCAGATGGTTCACTTCTGTGTCCATCAAGCACGGAATCCCCTGAACTGGGCTGGCGCGTGCACATGGAAGTGACAGGGGATCTTGGAAAATCATGGAAATGGATAGGCCCGTTGAACGATGGAAAGCAGTTCGGGGCCATACAGCCCACCCTGCTGTGCTATCCGGATGGTAAGATACAGATCCTCTGCAGAAGCAGGCAGAAGGTCATCACTCAGTGCTGGTCTGAAAATGGAGGCAGAGCCTGGAGTCCTATGCAGACGACGGACCTGCCCAATCCCAACAGCGGGATCGACGCGGTCATGCTGAAGAAGGGTACCGCATTGCTCGTCTATAACCATACCCGGAGAGGACGAAGCCCTCTCGACGTTTCCGTTTCAAGGGACGGTGTCCTGTGGAAGGGGGCCGTGGTCCTGGAAGACGAACCTGGTGAATATTCTTATCCTGCCGTGATACAGACCGGAGACGGTCTCGTGCATATCACCTATACATGGAAAAGGGAAAAGATAAGGCATGTTGTGCTCGACCCGGGGAAGCTGGAAATGTAGAAGGGTACTCTTTTCATGTCATGGCGGAAGACAGGAAGGAAAGCGGTTATCTCCTCCCATTCTCGAACCGCATTGTGACAAATATCGACTTTGACTGGAAGTTTCTGAGAGGGGACGTGTCAGGAGAGGAAGAGACGCACCAGGTGAACCAGCTTCTATGGGTCTGAGTATCTCAGGTCACAATACAGGCAAGAAGAGGTGACATATGAAGAAAATATTTCAATGCATAATTTTTGTTCTGCTGACACTGCTGTTTGAAAAGGCAGAGGCGGGCGTACGCGCAGGTACTGCCAGGATATCTCTTACTCCACCCCTGGAGATGAAATTCGCACTGGGAGGATACGGAGCACGCATGAGCAAGCCGGCGGAGGGAGTCCATGATCATATCTGGGCAAAGGCGATCGTGTTCGAGGACGAAAAAAAGAAATTCGTGCTGGTCACGATGGATATCCTCGCTCTTCCGCCCAATGTCAAGCCCCTGGTCATTCAGAGACTGAACGGTCTGTTCACGCAGGAAAATGTGCTCTTTCTTCCGAGCCACACCCATTCGAGTCTGGACATGATGGCCCTGAATGATAAAAACAGCCTGAATATTCCGCAGCTCGGTATTTTTCAGCCTGAACTTCTCGAATTCC
>CAYXFJ010000106.1:0-3692 GCA_964464265.1 uncultured bacterium | reverse complement strand
CGGTTCCGAATTGCATCCCGTGGTTGTTGGCACAGGGAGGATGAATGTGGAGGACATGAACCGCAACCGCAGGAACGATCCGGCAGTGGACAGAGATCTCACGGTCACGCGCGTGGACCGTGCGGATGGAAGTCCCATGGCCGTGCTCGTCAACTGGACAGCGCATCCCACGATCATGGACGAAGAGGACATGTGGGTTTCAGCGGGCTGGCCGGGTTATCTTCAGAGGGAGCTCGAGGCTCTGATCGACGGCTGTCCCATGGCGATGTACTACAACGGCGCTCAGGGGGATCAGTCCGTATTAAGGCCGGAAGGGGCAAGCCATTACGAACAGGCTGAACAGTACGGCCGCGCCATGGCAGTCCGGGCATTAAAAGTCTACCGTTCAATTAAAACGGAAAAGACTCCTGTTTTTACATTTGCTTATTCGCGTTTTGCTTTACCAAAACCTGTGTCGCATAAAGCATTCAAAGACACCGGCGGTGATGAATACGCCATTGACGATCCGGTGATGCAGGTTATTCTGACGCAGCTCTGTCCTTCGCATTCGGAAACCGTAGCTCTCAGGCTGGGAGGGCTTTTGATCGCCGGGGTGCCGGGTGAACTGGCATGCGGACTGGGCATTGAAGTGAAAAAGAAGCTCTCACAGGCCGGGATCCCTTATCCGGTCATCGGCGGACTTGCCAATGAATGGATCAGTTATATTCTGGCCAGGGAGCAGTACCAGAAAGGCGGCTATGAGGCAAGCGTCAGTTTTTTCGGCCCCTCTCTGGGGGATAGTGTTGTAAACGGAATGACAGAGACAGCATTGACCCTGAAAGAAAAATAGACTTACTCCCGGATCGATAAAGAGGATCTGAGAACATACCTGTAAGAATGCGGATTTTATGGATGAACAGATTTGTGACAGAATAACAACACAGGTAATTATTCAAACAGAACACTGGCAAGGAGGGACCCCGTATTGGAAAATCAATTCTATCTTGTGGACAAGATCATCCTGGTCGCTTATTTTGCCGGCATCATTCTGTTCGGGAGCTATTATACGAAGCATAGCAAAACTCCTCTGGGATTCATGGTTGCAGACGGCAGGCTGCCGGGTTGGGCTGTAGGTCTTTCCATTTTGGGCACCTATGTCAGCAGCGTCACATTCATTGCGTACCCGGGGCAGGCGTATAATTACAACTGGGATGCATTCATGTTTTCACTGACCCTCCCCCTGGCTGCCGCTCTGGCATCACTCTATTTCATTCCGCTTTACAGGAACAGGATGAAAATCTCTGCTTATGAGTACATGGGGCAGAGGTTCGGGGGATGGGCCCGCGTGTACGGGAGCGTAAGCTTCATGTTCGCTTCTCTCACCCGCATCGGGATGGTCCTCTTTCTCGTGTCGCTCGTGATCCATGACCTTACCGGCTGGTCCTACTCTACCATTATCATTATTACAGGAGCGGGTACCATACTTTATACTGTACTCGGCGGTATAGAAGCCGTGATCTGGACGGACGTGATTCAGGTTGTCATTCTCCTGGGAGGAGCTCTGATCTCATTGGTCTTGATCATTCTGGACATACCCGGGGGCACAGGCAGGATCATGGAAATCGCCTCGCAGTATGACAAACTTTCTCTGGGAAGCTGGCGTCTGGATTTGGTCCAACCTACGGCCTGGGTGGTTGTCCTGTACGGGATCATGGAAAACCTGCGCAATTTCGGTGTGGATCAGAACTATGTGGTACGGTATCAGACCACCACATCCATAAAGGAAGCGTCAAAATCCGTATGGACTGCAGCCCTGGCTTATATCCCCATATCCGTAATCTTCCTCTTCATTGGAACCGCTCTGTTCGCCTATTACCATATCAATCCCGACCTTCTTCCTTCCCGGCTTCAGGCACCCCTGATGGGAGACAAGATATTTCCATATTTCATTGTTACCGGTCTGCCGGTAGGCGTGAGGGGGCTTTTGATCTCCGCCATATTTGCTGCTGCCATGAGCAGCATTGACTCTTCTCTGAACTCGGTCTCGACAGTAACTCACCTTGATTTTTATAAGAGATATTTCCGGAAGGATGTCGATGACCGCACGAGCATACGCATGCTGCGCTATTACACGATTTTCTGGGGAATTCTGGGCACAGTGACAGGCCTTGCCATGATAAAAGTACAGACCGCTCTGGAAACAGGCTGGCAGCTGGGGGGGATTGCGGGGGGAGGGGTGATCGGCCTTTTCCTCCTCGGTCTTGCGTTCAAATGGGTGAAGAGCTGGCAGGCTATTGTAGCTGTGATTGCCAGTGTTCTTTCCATAGCATGGGCCACATTCGCGAGAAATCTGCCTGAAGGCTGGAAATGGCTGGAATGCAACTGGCAAACCCGCATGATCGGAGTGATCGGAACGGTCACTTTGCTGGTTGTCGGGCTTGGACTGGGCTTTATCACCGGAATTTTCAGCGCCGGAAGAGGCAAAGGGGAAAAAGCATGAAAGAGAGGCTTTTCCGAAGGATTACTCCGGAACGTCTCGAGGAACTGCTTGAAATCGTGGGGCGGAAGAGCATTGCCGTGATCGGCGATTTCTGTCTGGATGTGTACTGGACTCTGAATATGTCCGCAAGTGAAATCTCCCTGGAAACCGGAAAGAGAACCCAGCCCGTGAAGAATCAGCGCTATTCTCCGGGAGGCGCAGGCAATGTGGTTGCGAATCTTTTCGATCTGGGAGCGGGAAACGTCTCTTCTTTCGGAGCAACAGGATCCGATCCATTCGGTGAAAAAATGAGGACGCTTCTCGGTCATTTATCAGACTGCAGTTCCCTCATGACCTGTGAAACAGAAGAATATCAGACCCTGACCTATATCAAGCCTTATGACGGGAGAGAGGAGCTCGGGCGCCTTGATGTCGGGAATTTCAACAGCCTTCCGGACTGCCTTGCTCTGGAGCTGATTTCCAGTCTTGAATCCCGCCTGGCCGGATTCGATATTGTTATCGTGAACCAGCAGGTTGCCACCGGGATCCACACAAAAAAGCTTCAGGAAAAAATGTCCGCACTCATTTCAGCGAATCCAGAAAAGGCTTTTATTTTCGACAGCAGGCACATCATCGAGCGCTATCCGGACGCGTGGTTAAAGATCAACGCCTCGGAAGCTCTGAGGCTTTCCGGAAATACGGGTACGGAGGAGGCGGATATCATATCCGGCGATGTGCTCAAAGCTGTTGAGAAGCTTGTTGGAAAACTGCCGCATCCGCTGGTCGTCACACGCGGATCCCACGGCTGCATCATCGGCAGCAGGGAGGAGATTGTCAGAGTGCCGGGGATAAGAATTGAGGGTGAAACCGATCCTGTGGGAGCGGGAGACAGCTTTCTCTCCGGGTATGCAGCTTCACTTGCTGCCGGTGCATCGCTTGAGGAGGCGGCGCAGACAGGCAACCTTGCAGCCGCAGTCACGGTCCGGAAAATAGGGCAGACCGGCACGGCGAATCCTGAGGAGATCATCGCACTTGCCCGGGAGGCCGTATTCGAGGAGGAGTGACCAGCCCTGACGGATCTGGAGGGATGCCGGATGCACTATAAACAGTCCCTTGGAATTTTTGCTGACAGACATCCGCAGACAAGCCCTGTAGAGGAAACTTCAGTATAAATTATTACGTTTAATCCTTAAACAAAATTTCGGGATGAAAACATGTCTTATCCAGGAATCGA
>CAYXFJ010000105.1:8981-9969 GCA_964464265.1 uncultured bacterium | reverse complement strand
TGACAGAGACCGATCCTTCCCGCATTGACGCACGATGGTTCCTGGACAAGAGAAAGACATCGTTCTTCCGGTAGACCCTGGAGGGAGATTCAGTCCATGCTGCTTCCATCAAGAACCGTCTTCGTATGGCTACAGAGAAACACAGACAGACTGTCCAGGGAAAATGGATGGGAAAAGACAAATCATAAAACAGGATATTCATCTGCATTTTTTTCTTCACGCAATCATAAACATCAGAAAGGAATTAGATATGAAAAGAATAGTCCGTTCCCGGTCCTGTAAATATGCCGGAATTATCCTGTGGCTGACCTTACTTCCGGTTTCTGTGTTCGGGTGGGGTTCTGAAAACCACAAAAACATTTCCCGTGCGGCGCTGTCCGTTCTTCCAAAAGCGGAACTTGAACTTCTGGGAAGCTCAGCGGATTCTTTAAGGGATATTTACTGCCGGTATCCGGACATGTACCGGTCAGCTGTGAACAAAGTTGAAAACGATCGTGTCGCCCGGTACAAACCCTATGTTCAGCTCTCTCTTTTGAACGATACCGGAAACTGGCACCATATTGAAGAGGAGGAAAGCGAGACCTGTTTTTATATCGTGTATTCCACTATGCACGAGGCTGTCGGTCAATTGAAAGCGGGCAAAACACTGGATGCGGCCAAATATCTCGGGTCGCTGCTTCATTTCATTGAAGACAATGGCTGCCCAGTGCATGGAGTGGACAACATCCTTCTCGCTGAACTGATGCCGCCTCCTCAAAAACTCGTGCCATTTTCTCTTCATGGTGCTGTTGAGCAGCCTGTATTTCCGCTGGACATCACAGGATATAATCCCGTGCTTCTGGGAGAAGATCTCTATGAGGCAGCCAATGCCTTTTTTACCCGTTTTATCGAGCTCAGGCTCAATGCCAAAGCGCAGGCAGTCCCGATACTTCAGTCCCTATATACGGAAGATGAAAAAGCGGCGCACACCTATCGCGCGAACGCAGCA
>CAYXFJ010000105.1:0-8960 GCA_964464265.1 uncultured bacterium | reverse complement strand
CGTAGATGCCATTCATACGGTATGCACCCTTGCAGGGAAAAAATAAGAATTCCATGGGAACCCGATCCCCATCCGGATCATTCTAATAGGAACGCATGGATAAACCACAGGGCTCAGATTTTTCGCTTTCATGATCCCCTGTGGGTTACCGGGAAGAGCAGGTACTTAGAGTCCGGATGATGCCGGAACAAAAAAAAAGGCGGGTCGAATGGTGACACTATTCATGAACATTGTGATGATGTTCCTTTTTTGTGCGGGAGAACCCATGGAAAAGAATAAAATGAACGATGAAAATAAAATCTGGATATACGATGTGGAGAAAGGAGAACTCGAGCCGGTGGACCGTATTGTCAGGAGCGATAAGGAATGGAAAAAACGATTGACTCCGGAACAGTTCAAGGTCACGAGAATGAAAGGGACCGAGGTGCCCTTTACAGGAGCCTGTCTGTTCAACAAAGAAGAAGGCCTGTACAGGTGCGTTGGATGCGGTACCGGTCTTTTCCTTTCCGAGAAGAAATTCGAATCCGGTACGGGATGGCCGAGTTATTTCGAACCGGTTTCGGAACACAATATCAGAATAAAAGCTGATACCGGCTATGGTATGGTCAGAAATGAAGTGCTGTGCGCGCGCTGCGACGCTCATCTCGGACATGTCTTCGACGATGGACCTCCACCCACGGGCAAACGTTTTTGCATCAATTCGGAAGCGCTGGCGTTTGTGCCTATAGTAAAAAAATCTGTTGAACCGGGCAAAGAGCCTGTTCAGGAAAAAGCGGTGTTTGCGGGCGGGTGTTTCTGGTGCATCCAGCCCCTTTATGATAATCTGGAAGGCGTGATATCCGCAAAGGTTGGATATACAGGCGGAAATGCGGAAAATCCGACCTACGCGCAGGTATCATCAGGCAGGACAGGCCATGCGGAAGCCATCGAGATCGTGTTCGATCCTGCGAAGATCAGTTATGAAAAACTGCTCGACCTTTTCTGGAAGAACATTGATCCGACCACATTGAACCGCCAGTTCGCGGATACGGGTTCCCAGTACAGAACAGCGATCTTCTACACTTCGGAAGAACAGAAAAGGAAGGCTGAAGAATCCGTAAAAAAGATGTCCGCGTATTACGACAGACCGATCGTCACGTCCATTGAGCCAGCAAAACCCTTCTATCCTGCCGAGGTCTACCATCAGTTCTACTATAAAAAAAATCCGGAGCATTACGATGCCTACAAGGAAGGCTCAGGCAGAGCGGGATATGTGCGAAAGAAGTGGGGTGAAAAGAAAGAATAATTGAAACGGGGTATTTGTTTATTCTGTTGTATTTTTTCAGAAATAAAATGATTACCGGGTGCGGTGATTTTTGGTCGCATAGGGATAGCTAACTTTTATCAAGGAGACAGGATGCACACTGAAAAAACGGAAATGAACATGAGGCACACCTTTGTGAAGGGATGGCTGGCAGGATTCTTTATGATCTTTCAACTCTTTTTTCAGAGCCACGTCTTTGCCCAGGAACCTGTGCTTGAGAACATGAAAAAAGCTGCCGTCTTTTTCCATTCCATATCGGTGAACGGCGGTTATGCGGGTATTTATTCCCTGGATCTCGAGGAACGGTACGGGGAAGCCATTTACGAAAAAGCATCCAAGGATGAAATCTGGAATCAGCCTCCAGGAACACCCACGGTAGGCACCTGTTACTTGAGGGCATATCATCTTACATCCGACAGGTGGTATCTTGACAGGGCGGTCGAAGCAGGACTGGCTCTTGCCTGGGGGCAGAGCAAGCCTGGAGGGTGGGATCACCGCTCTGATGTATCGCATATGAAAAAATCCGGACAGCCCTTACGCAGGGCAAAGCAGGGCACTTTTGATGACAACATTACCCAGGGAGTGCTGACCTTCCTCATGGACCTTGACCGGCACCTGGATGAACCCTGGCTTACAATGACCATAGACCTGGGTTTGAAGTATATGATCGAAAGCCAGTTCCCTAACGGAGCCTGGCCCCAGTGGTATCCTTTGAGAGGAGGATACCATGATTATTATACTTTCAATGACAATGCGATCAACGACTGTATAAAGATGCTCCTCAGAGCGCATGAACAGTATGGCAGGGAGGACTGTCTGGATGCTGTTCTACGCGGGGGAGATTTCATTATTCTCTCCCAGCTTCCTGAACCGCAGACCGGATGGGCCCAGCAGTACAGCCATGATCTCAGACCCGCCTGGGCGCGCGCCTTCGAGCCGCCTGCAGTGTGCAGCGCGGCAACACTCAGAAATATCCAGACACTGGTCGATCTCTATATCTATACAGGAGAGGAGCGCTTTTTAAAACCCATACCCGGAGGGTTTGCATGGCTTGAAGCCTCGAAGATCGGTCCGGGTACATGGGCGCGCCTGTACGAAGCGGGTACCAATACGCCTATTTACGGGGACCGGGACAGCAAGGTACATTACACTCTTGCGGAGATCTCAGAGGAAAGGCAGAACGGATACCGCTGGCAGGGGGATTTTGGATTCGGGCAGGTTCTTGGATATTATAATGAAGTGACAGAACTCGGGATAGACAGGTACCGAGAGGCCGTGAACCAGCGGGAAACAAAGACGAAGGACTGGGGAGAGAAACGGCTCAAATCACTGGAAGGGGAACTCAGGTCCGTTTTGCAGACACTGGATAGGAAAGGAAGATGGGTGGAAGAAGACAGGATCACCTGTTTTGCTTTTGTCAGGCATTTCAGTATCCTGTGCGACTATGTAGAAGCGTACAGGGTTGTGCAGGGTGATAAAGCGCCGTAAAAAAGGTGCTCCCTGAGGCACTGTTTCAGGATGGAGGAATAGAGATGTCTTTCGGTAAAAAACCGGCAGGGGGAAATATTCCCCATAATAATGTGAGCCGAAGGGAGTTCGTCTCCGGACTGGGCGCCGCACTTTCTTTTACAGTCCTCAAACCCGGGCTCGTCAGAGGTACGGAGGCTAATTCCCGCATACGCACTGGAGTGGTGGGGTGCGGAGGAAGGGGAACCTGGATCACGGATCTTTTCCTCGAGCACGGCGGATATGAGCTGGTCGGAGCAGCGGATTATTTCGAGGACAGGGTCAGGGCGTTCGGTGAAAAATTCCATGTTCCTGAGAAAAGAAGGTATGAGGGACTATCAGGATACAGGAGACTGATCGAGAGCGGGATGGACGCTGTGGTCATCGAAAGTCCTCCTTATTTCCATCCGGAACAGGCCGCGTTCGCCGTAGATGCAGGCGTGCATGTCTACCTTGCAAAACCCATAGCTGTCGATGTGCCCGGGTGCCTGTCAGTAGCTGAAAGCGGTAAAAAGGCCACCGGGAAAAAACTCTCTTTTCTTGTGGATTTCCAGACCCGTGCGAATGATTTTTTCACCGAAGCGGTAAGGCGGGTGCACGGCGGGGACATAGGGAAATACGCTTTCGGAGAAGCCTTCTATCATGCGGGAAGCCCGTTCGAGCGCTTCTATGAGATCATCAAGGAGGACCCCTGTAATCCCATAAACAGGATGCGGGCGTGGGGACTTGACCGGGTTCTCTCGGGCGATATCATCACTGAACAGAACATCCATACTCTGGATGTGGCGAGCTGGATCATGAAGCAGGATCCGGTACTGGCATACGGGACAGGCGGAAAGAAGGTGAGAACCGACGCGGGTAACTGCTGGGATCATTTCGTGGTGATCTACCAGTATCCGGACGGCGTGACCATCAACTTCAGCTCGCGCCAGTTCAAAGGCCATGGAACAGCTGAGGGCATCAGGAACCGGATGTTCGGGTCAGGAGGCGTTCTCGAGACCGAGTACGGTGGAAGCGTTTTGATCCGGGGTGACAGGTTCTACCACGGTGGAAAAACACCGCAGATCTACCGGGAAGGGGCAGTGAACAACATCGCCGCTTTTCATGAAAATATCAGGAAGGGAGTTTATGACAACAGCACTGTTCCCGAAAGCGTGCGCAGCAATCTGACAACCGTGCTGGGCAGAACAGCCGCCTACAGGAACCATGCGGTCACCTGGAAGGAGATTCTTGAAGAGAACGAGAAGTGGGATGCGGGGCTCGGGGGATTGAAGGACTGAGAGGAGTCATTCACGGACAGAAACTTATCAGTAAGAAGTAATGTTATAAAGAGGGTGGGACCGGACAAAAGTAATACTCCGGGATGACCGGAAAAGGTCTGCCTGAAAGGCATGGAACTGCCATGAAGAATAATAAACTTTATACGCCACAAAGCGGGATAGTCTGGACATTGATTCTTGTTGTGGGATTCAGCATTTCCGGATGTACGACCATGAAGCTGATCACACGGGAGGATATGGCCGGTCTTGAAAAAGATACGCCGGTCTGGGTAAAACTCAGGGAGGGAGAAAGAAAAAAGATAGAGGAACCGAGAGTCCAGGAAAAAGCCCTATGCGGCGCCGTCACTGATTCCGGTTATCAGGAGATACCGTGGGAATGTATAGAGGGACTCTATATCAAACAGGCGGCACCCGGAAGAACGAAGCTCTTGATAGGGGGTGCTATTGCTGGAGTGGTGGTACTCGGCTCGGTTCTGATCAGTTCCGGGGGTGTAACAGATGGGGGGGATTCCTGTGGTACCGGGGGCTGAAACTGACCGTTCTGCCGGGTCCGGCAGCCGGGAATGATCGTTAAGCCGATTCCAGCAGCTGGTTTTGATCATTGCGCCGGGTCCGGCGGGCATACCTATTCTATTTGATTTGAAGTGACTTAAAACACGCACTTGCCGGATGCCTCCCGGGCGTCCGGCATTTTTTTATCAGGGATTTTTCATGGGAACCCCGGGGAGCTGCAGGGCGTTAAGAATAAGATAGAAAGTTTTCTAAAATCCGTACATTAATGAATAGGGAGGATATTTTGAAGAATCGTACACAGTTACGTTCCACCTTAGCCATTACTCTGGCAGGATTGTTACTCCTTTTTGCCGGGATTTCACGTGCAGATGACTGGCCTCAGTTCAGGGGTCAGGCGAGGGACGGCAAGTCCAGTGAAACAGGACTGTTCAAGAAATGGCCTGAAGGAGGTCCTGAGCTGCTCTTAACTGTCGAGGGTATAGGCAAGGGATATTCATCGGCCTGTGTTGTCAATGGAACGGTCTATGTGACAGGAATGGATTCCCGGAAGAAAGAATGGGTCACAGCTCTGGATGCAACCGGAAAAGTCCTCTGGAAAACGGAGTTCGGCACCGCTTTCATTCAATCGAATCCGGAATCTCGGTCAACACCCACCTTTAACGAAGGGAAACTGTATGCGATCTCCGGCACAGGAGAGATCGCATGTCTGGACGCCCTGAAAGGGGAGATATTCTGGAAGGTCGATGGATACAATACATTTGAAGGAAGCGCAGGCACCTGGGGAACAGCGGAGTCACCCCTGATCGTGGAAGATAAAGTGTACTATACGCCAGGGGGGAAGAAAACGACGGTTGTCGCTCTGAATAAGATGACCGGAAAAACGGTCTGGACCAGCAAAAGCCTGGGAGATAAAAGTGCCTATATCTCACCGGCTTTTGTTCAGGCCGGAAATGTTCCTATGATCCTGACCGGAACAGCGAAATATGTCCTCGGGGTGCATGCAAAAACAGGAGAGATGCTCTGGAATTTCCCATATGCCGATCATTATCAGGCCATGCAGGGAGAGGGAATACATGCTGTCACGCCGGTCTTTTATAACAATCAGGTCTATATGACCAGCGGATACAATCATGGAAGCATTCTTTTGAACCTGAGCAAGGACCTGAAGAAGGCGCAAATTGCCTGGGAGGACAATGTACTGGACTGCCATCACGGCGGTGTACTTTTGCTGGACGGGAGCCTCTATGGATCCAACTGGCTGAACAACCGCAACGGGAACTGGGTCTCTCTGGACTGGAACACAGGGAAAGTCCATTTTGAAAACGAATGGCTCTGCAAGGGCTCTCTGATTTATGCGGGCGGCATGATAATTGCCTACGAAGAAAAGAACGGCCATGTGGCTCTCATCAGGCCCGATGCTCAGAAGTTTGATGTTGTGAGCACGTTTCAGGTAACTCAGGGTGAGGGACCTCACTGGGCACATCCCTCCGTATCGGATGGAAAGCTTTTCCTCCGCCATGGAGATGTGCTGCTCGTTTATTCGATCAGGGACTGAGCCGGATTGAAAGAGATCCTTTTCTGGCCGTATCATGGTCATTGTTCATTCACTTTTCGTGGAGGCTATTGTCATGCGTAAAACTGCATCTTTTGTTTTTCTTCTTATGGCTTCTTACGCGGTTGGAGGGATCCAGTCACAGTGGCGGGGCATGAACAGGGACGGTATTTATCCGGACAAAAACCTGCTGGATGTATGGCCTGCTGAAGGGCCAAAACTACTCTGGAGTGCGGAGGATATCGGTCAGGGTTTTTCTTCTGTTTCGGTGACTCAGGATGCTGTTTTTATCACAGGATCCATAGAAGGCGAAGGCCATGTTTTTGCTTTCGACAAGAATGGAAAGCAGCTCTGGAAAGCCGCATACGGACCTGATTTTGACGGCGATTATCCGGGCAGCAGGACCACACCCACTGTTGTTGATGGAAAACTCTATGTGGTGAGCGGAAAGGGACACGCTGTTTGTCTCGATGTGCAATCCGGAAAGAAAATCTGGTCCGTGGACCTGGTGAAAGCCTGTGGAGCCGAGATACCGCAGTGGGGTTTCGCTGAATCTCCGCTGATAGACGGGGACAGGATGATCTGCACACCGGGCGGTGCCAGGACAACGGTCATCGCATTGAACCGGAATACAGGCGAGGAGATCTGGAAAAGCGAGAGCGTCAGTGAAACAGCTGCCTATTGTTCGCCCCTTTTGGTCGAACACGGGCAGGCAAGGCTCGTTGTGACCATGACCGCCCGTTCCATTGTGGGCGTAAATGCCAGTACAGGCGAGCTTCTGTGGAAGTATCCCCATATCACAGACTGGGACGTCAATGCGAATACGCCGATTTATAAGGACGGAACTATTTACTGTACGAGCGGATATGGCACAGGCAGTGTCCAGCTCAGGCTCAGTCAGGACGGAAATAAGGTGACCGAGGTATGGAGAAATCCGGAACTGGACAGCCAGCATGAAGCGGCTGTTCTGGTAGACGGATTCATATATGGAACGGGCATGAACAGCAGGGGATGGAAATGCCTGGACTGGAAAACAGGCCAGACTCAGAATGCTGCCCGTGAGATTACCAAGGCCAATGTGATCTGGGCGGACGGAAAGTTCTACAGTTACTCTGAGAGGGGCTACTTATCCCTGATAAAAGCAGACGAAAAAGGTGTCAAGGTTGTCAGCACCTTCCGTATCACCATGGGCAGCGACCAGCACTGGGCGCATCCTGTCATAGCGGACGGGAGGCTCTATGTTCGCCACGGGAATACTTTGATGGTATACCAGATCGCGAAATAATGCTTTCCCGCATGGATTGGCGAGCCGGTTTTATAGATAGGACATAGGCCGGAAGGTTTAAGAGATATAGATCAGATTGCCGATGGACTGATGTAACTGCAGAATAAGGGGGGATATTCTGGCAGGATTTTTATGTCTTAAACTTGACTGTATTATCATCCGGACACCATTCATACAAAAAATGATTCTGTCAAAAGAGAAAAGCCTTGCCTTCACCGGATTTCTTGCCGGTGTCCTGGGACTGATTGCACTTGCCTGGTGGTTTACGGCTGATCCCACACGCAGTTTCAGTGAACGGATACCGGGAGCGGACGGCCGTCCTGCTGTTCTGGCTTCATCCGGCGAGCGTGTTGAGATCGGGGAATTCTTCGAGCTCTTTGACTCGAGTGCGCCTCCTTCATACGGTTCATGGCCGAGGTTCCGCGGACCTGATATCGATAATATCGTCAAAGGCGGTTCACCGCTTATATCCGGTTTTGCTGGTAAACCCCCGGAAATACTCTGGTCAGTGGATCTCGGGGAGGGTCATGCAGCTCCGGCTGTGAGCGGCGGCAGGGTCTTTATTCTGGACTACGATGAAGAGAAGAAGGCCGATCTTCTGAGATGCCATTCGCTGGCGGACGGCAGGGAGCTGTGGAGGCGGTGGTACAGGGTGCATGTGAAGCGGAACCATGGCATGTCCAGGACCATCCCGGCAGTGAAGAACGGATACGTGGTCACCATCGGACCCAGATGCCATGTGATGTGCGTCAGGGAGGAAACCGGGGATCTGGTCTGGGCCATGGATCTGGAAAAAGACTGGGGTACTGAGGTTCCTCTCTGGTATACCGGACAGTGTCCGCTCATCGATGATTCCGTGGCAGTGATCGCCCCCTGCGGCAATGCCCTCATGATAGGCGTTCATCTCCGGACAGGACATGTTGTATGGGAGACGCCCAATCCGGGCGGATTCAAGATGTCCCATTCCTCGGTCATGCCCATGACAATATCCGGCAAAAGAATGTTTGTGTACAGCGCCATCGGGGGCATTGCCGGGATATCTGCAGAAGCTGCGGACAGGGGAACTCTTCTCTGGGAAACAAAAGAGTGGAACCACACCGTGATCGCTCCATCACCCGTGCTTGTGGCCGGAGACCGGATACTCATGACAGCGGGTTATGCAGCCGGGAGTATGCTATTCCATGTGAAGAGAGAGGGCGAGCGGTTCTCTGTGGAGACAGTTGTATCCGTCAAACCGGAGAATGGATTCGCAAGCGAGCAGCAAACGCCGGTTTATTACAAAAACCGTTTGTTCGGAATACTTCCCAAGGATGCAGGCGAGCACAGAAACCAATTCGTGTGCTGCGATCCGGCGGACATAACAAAATTCTTATGGTCAAGCGGGAAAACGAACCGTTTTGGCATGGGACCCTATCTTCTGGCAGACGGGAAATTTTTTATCCTGAGCGATGACGGTGTTCTGACCATAGCAGAAGCGAATCCCGGGAAGTTTACTGTACTGGATCAGGCAAAGGTGCTGAA
>CAYXFJ010000104.1:0-10043 GCA_964464265.1 uncultured bacterium | reverse complement strand
CCTTGTTATTTTGGTTAAACTATTTTGATTCTTGATTTATTTTGGACAGCAATGAGATGACTGATCAATTCATCAGCCCTGTCTTTTTCGACCGCGTTTATTTCTATGCTGTAAAAATTGTTAAAAAAGAAGGACTCATCCATGTCCAGGTTAGTCCATTTACTTTCCATTGTTATGATCTTCGCTGCTGTATCACTCTCTGCCCAGGGGACCATAAAGGGAGTTGTATCCGATTCACTGGAGAACACACCTTTAATGGGCGCAAATGTAATGCTTGCGGGTACAGCCTATGGAACGGCAACAGATAAAGACGGAGTTTTCATCATTCAAAGAGTTCCTGCAGGTACTTTCACTCTGAGAGTGACTTATATCGGCTATAAAAGCAGAACAATTCCTGTGACGGTTCTCCCGGACAGGATATATCAGGTCACTGTGCGCCTGATACAGGATGTTGTAGAAGGGGAAACCGTGGTTGTCACAGCACAGGCGCTGGGGCAGGCAGCTGCCATCAACAGGCAGCTCACTTCAACTACCATCACCAATGTCGTTTCAGCGGAAAAAATACGGGAACTTCCTGATGCGAATGCCGCCGAATCTGTAGGAAGATTGCCGGGCGTATCCATCATCAGAAGCGGAGGAGAGGGCAATAAAGTGGTGATCCGGGGACTTTCGCCCACATACAATGCGATCACGATAGCCGGCGACCGTATCCCTTCCACGGACCTGGATGACAGAAGTGTGGATTTGAGCATGATCGCTCCGGAGATCCTGGCCGGGATTGAAGTAACGAAAGCGCTGACCCCTGACAAGGATGCCGATGCTCTGGGCGGAACCGTGGATTTTCAGCTGGCCACCGCCTCATTCGGCGGTTTTAAATATAATTTACGTTTTCAGAACAGCTATAATGATCAAAGAAACGATCTGGGAATTTATAAAGGCGGAATGATCCTGAGCAACAGGTTCTTTAATGATAAACTGGGTCTGCTCATTACAGGCAACATAGAGAGAACGAACAGAGGGTCGGATCAGTTTCGTGCAAGTTATTCTCTTCCCAGGGAAAAACGGGAAGACGAGGAATTTGCCCCCATCACCACGGATGCTGTCAGATTTGAATACCTGCAGGATGAACGGAAAAGGTTTGGCTTTAATGTGATGATGGATTATCTGATACCCGGCGGCAATGTCCTGCTGAATAATTTTTTCAGCCGTCTCGACAGCGACGAGCTTGTCAGGCAAAAACGGTTCGATATGAGCGGAAGCAACAAGCTGAGGTATTTTCTGGAAGACGGACAGAGACAGATCGATATTCTTACAAGCTCTTTGAGCGGCGAGCATGATCTGTCCTTTCTGCGAATGGACTGGAGGGTTTCCAGAAGCGCATCGACCACGAGATATCCTTACCACAGCACATTTGAGTTTGAAGAAGTCGGTGCATTCAATACAGCCAATATTCCTCAGTTTGCCTCACCGGAAGATATTATCGACAATGCATCCAACATTGTGGACAATACCTATTTTCGCGAGGGGGAATTTGAACCTGAACGATCCCATGAGCGGGATCTTACCGCACAATTAAATCTTGAATGGTCCTATTCCATTACACGGGATATCGTGGGAAAACTGAAGGGAGGGGCGAAGTACAGAGAAAAACTGCGTGAACGGGACAGGGATTATGCTTTGAGAAGGCTGGATATTACCGATGACTTTTTCGAGGACTATCATACGCGAAGCGGGGAAGCGGGTTTTGTTTTTGAACGAATGTCCGGAACGGAATATCCAAAAATGAACAATTATCTTGACCGGGATTTCAGTACAGGGACATTTCTGGATGGGGAATACGATTTCGGCGCCGGACTGGATCCCGTTGAATTGAAATATCTCCTGGATAAATATATGCTCGACAATGTATACCGTTTCTCCCTGGAAAGGGACATGGATGACTACAAAGTGACCGATAAATTACGTGCCGGGTATCTGATGACCGAGATAAATATCGGCAGGTTTTTAATGTTTTTACCAGGAGTCAGATACGAATATACGCATATTAACGCCATGGGGAAAACAGGAGTCGTAAACAGTGAAGATGAAGAAGGTAATCTGGATTATGAAATGGTCAGGGATACTTCTTCTGCGATTCGATATAAGAAATGGTTCCCCATGGTTCACCTGCGAATAAAACCGGCAGGCTGGTTTGACATCAGGCTTGCGTTCACGGAATCCGTTTCCTATCCGAGAATGGATTATATCATTCCAGCAAAGAGGATCAAGGCTTCCTCGAAAACTGTGGAATACGGGAATCCCGGATTAATCCCGCAGATGTCAACGAATTACGATGCCTATATTTCTTTTTACGGGAACAGGATCGGGCTGTTCACTCTGGGCGGTTTTTACAAAAAGATCGATGATCTCATTTATCTGAGAAGCGGTCATATCATTCTGGATCCTGAGAAGGAAGGCGTCGAATCCAATTTAAAGGGCTATGCCATTGTCCGTCCTGAAAATAACATTAATATGACCACTGTCCATGGGATTGAGGTTGAATGGCAGACCAATTTCGGATGGCTGCCCAGGCCTTTCAATGGACTGGTGCTCAATGCGAACTATACGCATCTGTGGTCAGAGACCCATTTCCCCCGTTCATTCGTGGAACAGGAGAGGATCCCCGTATTCCCATTTCTCAAAACAACAGTGATTGACACTTTCCGGACAGGCCCCATGCCGAATCTCGCTTCGGATATCGCCAATATCTCCCTGGGTTATGATATAGGACGTTTTTCCGGAAGAGTGTCCTTATTGCTGCAGGGGAAAACGCTGAACTTCGTGGGAGTCAGGGACGAACTGGACGGCTTTACAGAAACGTATATCCGGTGGGATCTGTCACTGAAATATGATATTGCAAAATATCTGGAGATCTTCGGCAACTGGAACAACTTAACAGACCGGCCTGATCAGTCATTCATGCAGACAGTGAATTATCCAACAGCCAGGGAATTCTATGGCTGGACAGCGGATATAGGATTTGTCTTTAAATTGTAAACCTTGATACAAACAACCGGGCAAAGATAATATCTGGAAGAAAACAGATGAAACGGTCTTTAAGTCAATCATAAATATGAGGAGAACAGGGATGAAACAGTTGACACAGCATCTGGGAAAGATGGTTCTCATTGGGCTTTTGTTCAGTACTTTATCCGGCCTGGATATCCTGGCACAGGGATTCGATTATCTGGATGTGGCCGAGGGGTACGAAACATTAAATCTGGCTATTGAAGAGGATACGACGGCCGGCGGCGAACCACAATCGCTGAACAGGGTGTACCGTCTTGCAAGAGGAGGCATGTATCTGATCAACGGATCCATCAGCAATGTGAAAGGTGCACCCCTGCGTATATTCGCTGCCGAGGGCGCAGGTCCGAAACCACTGGTCATCATGGCAGTGGATGAGACCGGAGCCGCCGAAGACTTTGGCGTGCTCGAAGGGGACTCTTATCTGAAAAATCTGTATCTTTCCGGATCCAATATGCTTGGCAATGATAACCGTTATTGCATTCTCATCTATGCGAACGACGCCAGGATCGTCATGGACGGTCTGAATGTGGATTTTGCCGATCAGGCTCATGTGAAAACTTACAGCAAAAACAATAAGATCTACTGGCTGAACTGTGAGATGCGGAACGGTTATCTCCTGACTGACAACGGGAGGGGAAGGTTCTTCGATGCCCGCGGTCTGATGCCTGATTCACTGGTGATCATCAACAGCACTTTCTACGTCAATAAACAGAGAATATTGAGAATGGATAAAGCAATGATTGCCAATATCGTTATCGATCACAGCACATTCTATCTCAATGCTTATGGCGGAACCACTTCCTCAGGGGCACAGATAGATGGACCTATTGAAACAGGAAGAGGCATCAATGTCCGGATCACGAACAGTATTTTCCAGGATCTGGGAGTAGAAGCCATCATCCATCCTTCCTCTGTCGATCCCTATGACAGAATGCCCATTGTTCATGTGGATACCGTGTATTCCGCGGATTACCCGGAAGCTTCGAGGAACTGGGTGGTCAGGAATAACGCATACGGATGGTCACCGGAAGTCAAGGCGTTCTGGGCAACCATTGATACTGTGAAAGGGCCGGCATTCATCAGTCCCTGGGGTATGGACCATTATTTTGGAGGTCACAAACCCAATTTTGTTGCTGAAAACAACTTCGAGGAATACATCCAGTTCACGGACGCTCCCTCTCCGGACGCTCTCCTGGATTTCGTCAAATACAGATTTGCCACCAATTTCTCCAATATCGGGAATCCGGATTTCAGGGCGGACAGGAACGGGATCGGATCCCTCCAGGAACATCCTGAAACATTCGGTGCTGAAACAGATCCCTATAATTTTGATTATCCTACAGACCAGATCGCGTATACAGCCGGTGATGACGGTCTTCCGCTGGGTGATCTGAACTGGTTCCCTGAAAAGAAAGCGGCCTGGGAAGCGATTCAGCAGTCCGGTATCGGGGACAGAAATGATGGAGTTGTCAGCAATTATGTTCTCGAACAGAACTATCCCAATCCGTTCAATCCAGGCACACAGATCCATTATTATCTGCCCAGAACCTCGAGAGTCACTGTATCGGTTTACAATGCTGTCGGACAGCTGGTCGAAACTCTTATGGATAAGAAGGAACACGCAGCGGGAAATCATTCTCTGACCTGGAACGCAAAAGGCATCTCATCAGGGATTTATTACTATTGTCTGGAGACCGATGATCTTCAAATCACCAAAAAGATGGTACTGATAAAGTAATTCCCGACAGATCCGTGAAATCAGAGAATCTGCGGCAGCCGCAAAGGTTATCGCAGATTCTCTTAAAGAACATGAAGATGTGACGAAGATAATCCGGCCCGATCCTGCAACAGAAAGTCTGGTCCTGGAGCTTAATAATGAAAAAGAGAATGGGTTGTCGTCTGGTTCTGATGTCAATGGTACTCAGCGTATCACTGGCTGCACAGGATAAAGATGTGTCATGGATGATCCTGGGGGGAGCTTCATTTCCAACAGGTCCCTTCAGCGAAAAAACAGGTGATGACCCGAAAATTACCCGGAGATTCGGATTTGATTATGGCAAAGAAGCAGGACTGGCCGGTCCCGGATTCGGATTGGGTATAGAATTTAACCAGAAAGTGTTCATGGATAACCTGCACTGGGTCATCAGTATGAAATTCCTGATGAACACGGTTGATAATAAAGAGATAGAATCTTTCTTTCAGGAAGAGCTCACAGATTCTGTCGCTGTATCATTTGAAAACGGCAGCTGGATGAATCTGCCCGTTTTCACCGGATTTTCCTATTTCCTGAGACTGGCAGAAAAAGTGAGTGTTTACGGTACATTGCAGGGTGGGATAAATATTTCACGGCAGCCGTACAGGAAAGCGATTGTAGATGGCAATGTGGTTGAGGAAACGACTTTCAGGATCACGCCGGATTTTGGTTTTGAAGCTGGCATTGGTTTTGAATTTTATAAGAAATACCATGTAGGAGTCCGTTATCTGAACCTGGGTGCTCCGCGCTATGAAGGTACCAGGAAATTAAGTGAAAAGTTTTTTACAAGCATACCGAAACGGGAAATGAATGTCGATGGAGATGAAAGGCCGGTTTCAATGTTTCTGGTCTTTTTGGGGTATACACTATAATCGTTAGAGCAAGAAAAGATTTGGAATTGTCTGCTGGTTTAGTAAATTATTTCAAGTCCTGAGGAGGCGAAAATGCGTAAATTTTCAATTATTCGGTACAATGATAAGGGAGTGGCTGTCCTCGCGGTTATTATCCTGACATTTATGTGTGGCATTGCAGGAACAGATGCACAGACACTGACTCAGCCGGAGGGTGTGAGACTGCTGCAAAATAAAAAGTTCGATGACAGCGACAGAGCGAGGAAAGAAATTCTTGATCTGTACAAAGACCTGCGTGTGACGGATGTTCTGGACGGAATGGACCTGATCGGACTGCAGGATATAGGATTGATGGACAAGAATATCAGGCCCTTGTGGCGGGATGTCGAGAATTTCACGCACCGGTTTGTGGGATTCGCCATTACGGTCAGGCATGTCCCGACGGATGTGAGAGTAGGGCAGAATTCATTTCCTGATCTGGAAGGTTTTAAAAAATTCAAATCTGAACAGTACGACAGGGCACCCGATGCCTGGAAAAAGATCGTCCGCAGGGGTGATGTGGCGGTCATCGATGCGAGCGGTATCGATGAGACCGGATTCATCGGGTCCAGCAACAGTCTGGGGCATGCTGAAGTCGGCCTTATCGGCATGGTGACAAATGCCGGCGCCCGGGATACCGATGAGATCATCAAGGTCAAAAGGATACCGGTTTACTGCATGAACGGGTACAGCACGAGGGGAGTACGGCCCGGAAGGCTTCTTGCGGAATCCTATAATTTCCCCATAAACTGCGGCGGTGTACTCGTGTTTCCAGGCGATGTGATCGTTGCCGACGGAGACGGGGTGATTGTGGTTCCGAGGGAGCATGCTCTTCAGGTCGGAAAACTTGCCCGTGAAATTAATACGGGTGATGAGAAAGGGCGGAAAGAAAAATTCGAGAGACTGGGAATACCTCTGGATGAAACGGTTAAAGGGAAGTGAAACAGAGAAATTCAGCACATGTTATCCATGAAATTATGGTTCGACCTGTTGAAACGGATCATATCAACATGAAAAGGAGGTGATTTGCATCACGAGTAAGATGTTTCCATGAAAAGGGGTAGTGGGGCAAAATGCAATGATTGATATTCATCAAAGGAGAAAAACAATGTTGAAAAAACTGTTATATGTAACCGTGATTCTTGTCGGATTCATTCCGGCGTTTATTTTCGGACAGACTGTACATCAGATAGCAGCCGGAACGAATCAGATCGCATCTACCCTGGCAGCCGCAGATGCCGGCCATATTATCGAGCTGACCACATCGGGCGGTGTTTATAATGAAACAGCGACTGTTATGATCGACAGAAACATTACCATCCGGGCGGCTGCAGGCCTGGCCGAGCTTCCGGTCTGGACATGCAACGAAGCCGGCAGGCAAATTACGCTGGCTGCCAATCTCACAGTCTCCGGAATCCGGTTCGATGGATCCGGGGGCACTGCGTCCACAGAGGATTGTTTCCGGCTCGATGATGTGGTGAAAGGCTATACTGTGAAGATATTGGACTGCATCATCGAGAAGTTCGATGACGGCACAGGCGGAGAAGGTCATGGGGTCAAGGGCAGTTCAGGCACCCAGATGGATTCATTGATCGTGAAGAATACCTTCTTCAGGAATATGGCGCATGAGTCCATTTCTTTCAAGGACGAGAGTGCGGATCTTCCTCCGGGTACCTGCAAATACCTGTGGGTGGAGCACTGCACATTCTGGAATGGAATGAATGAAGCCATTTATTTTCAGGCGCATGACGGCGTATCAGCGGGAACACCGGATCCGTTTTGTTTTATTGGTAACGTGACCGTTGTGAGTATGGGGAGCAAAGGTTTGTATCCCAACATGATCGACGGTGCGACGATCCGTAATTCCATCGTTATCAACAGCAGCACACAAGAGTATGCCTGCCGCATGTATGGAACGAATTCAAAGGTTCAGGGTCTTCTGTACTGGAACTGTCCGTCCGGGATTGGCATGGAGGAAGGGGCCACTGAAGCCCAGACTACCCTGATCCAGGCGGAAGTGGATCCGATGATGGCAGATGTGGCGAACGGCGATTTCACGCTGCTTACCGGTTCACCCGCTTATGGAGCTGGTCTTGACGGCGCCAATCTGGGAGACCAGAGATGGTGGATTAGGACTGCTGTAGAGGATAAAGGAGCTGCGAACATTCCTGATTCCTACGAGTTGAGCCAGAATTATCCCAATCCGTTCAATCCCGGCACGACCATCGAGTTCGGTCTGCCCAAATCCGGCCATGTCACACTTCAGGTTTTCAATACTCTCGGCCGGGAAATCGCTACCCTCATTGACGGTCAAATGGGAGCGGGTTCCCACTCGATCCAGTGGATCGCGGCATCGGATGTGTCGGATGGTATTTATTTCTATAAACTGACGACTGATGAATTCAGCCAGGTCCGCAAAATGGTCTTGACGAAGTAGCAAAGACTTGTTTATGGCACTTTAGAGGGAGGAGGGTTTTACCTCCTCCCTTTTTTTCGTTCGCCCGTCAGGGCGCAGTTACCCGGGGAAGGAAGTTCACTGCCAGGCAGGCAGAGTGCAGTGAAGTGGGGAGGGAAGCCCCCTGCGGGCCCGGTAGTGCTTATTTACCCGGCGATCGAAATCATCTGCGGGCCGGCAGAATGAAGTTAATTATTCGGGGATAATGAAATATATGACTTTTAATCACAATTCGGATTTAACAAAATTAAAATGGCTGTTAATAGTGTTCGTCCTATTAATAATGCCCGATCATTCAGATGCGCAAAACTGGAAATGGATCGCTGTTGGAGATACCAGAGGCAACAGGCCTGAATACAGGCAGGTACTGGAAGCCATAATGGCCAATACTCCTGATTACACATTTATTATCAATATGGGTGATGTTGTTGACCATGGGGATGTCGAATCTGAGTGGGAAGACTGGTACGAGACAACAACCGGTGTTCTGGGGGATCTGGAGCAGGATCAATTCCCTCCCGGATATATGTCAGCACCCGGAAATCATGACGCAACGGAAACAGAGGCGGGACTGGCCAATTGGAATGAGTATCTGCCGGGTCAAAACAAACTTTTCGCGAATGACGGTAAATTTTTGGTTTTCGATTACAGGAATGCCAGGATCGTCGTGATGGATTCCGACGAATCCCCTATGAACGGCCCTCAATACGATATGATGTTAAAAGCCATTCGCCAGAATCCGAAAACATGGCTTTTCACTGTATGGCATCATCCTATCTTTGATTTCGGCGAGAAATCCTATGAAGATGAGATCCATGACCTGTGGGGGATCCCGCTGTATCAGGCAGGATGTGATATCATGTTCATGGGACATGCGCATTATTATGTGAGGACGAAAAAACTGGCTTTGAACGGTGAAATGAATCCACCGCTGGATATGGAACGGGGTACGGTACAAGTGGTGACAGGGAACGGGGGAGCGCCTATCGACATACCTGAGCCCGACCATGATGGCAACGGGTATATGGTCGAGGCCTGCGGCACGGATTCATCCCATTACGGCTATACGGAGCTGTCCGTGGGGCCCGACACCCTCTGCCTGAGGCATTACCTTCGTGACGGATCCCTGCTGGACGAGGCTTATTATACTCCCAATCCGAAATCCGCGAATCCGGTGAACAATCCCCGGAACGATACAAATCCGGAAAATTTTCAGCTGATGCAAAATTATCCGAATCCGTTTAACGCTTCCACTCAAATTCAATTCACACTGTCTGAAAATTCATGGATTGAGTTAAACATATATGATGTTAGGGGGAGGCTCATCGATACCCCTGTCAAAGAATTCAGGCAGGCGGGAAATTATCAGATTGAATGGAATATGAATCCTGACGATCATCAAGTACCGGCCGGTCTTTATATTTACCGTTTAAAATCAGGGGATTTATCCCGGATCCGGAAAATGCTGGTTATTCCATAGAACTGCAATAGGATTGATCATGCCGGCAGAGATACAATCGTGAAGGAGAAAAAATGAGAAAATATTTTATCCGGCCTGCCGTGATAGCCCTTTGTCTTTTCCTCCTGTTCGGCTGCACCCATTCACCCCTCTTCATCAATTCACCTGATAAAAACGTTAATTTGACCTTCGCACTGGATGAGTCCGGTTCACCATATTATCAGGTAAGCTACAAAGGAAAGGCCATTCTTGACCGCTCGTATCTTTCTCTGGAATTGTCCGATGGAACTTTCTCGAAGGGTTTGAAAATAATAAGGTCCGAAAAGAAAAGCGTTGATGAAACTTATGAACTCGTGGCTGGCAAATCGAAAAAAGCGCGAAATCATTACAACGAATTACAGGTTGCCCTCCAGAGCG
>CAYXFJ010000103.1:3976-10083 GCA_964464265.1 uncultured bacterium | reverse complement strand
CGTTTCGGCGTCGATTGCATGAATGAATGTCCCCATAAAAGGCCAGATGCTGGCTGCGAAGTAAACGATCCCATCCTGAATTGCAGGGCCCCCGCGCGCCGGCCAGGTCGATATGAGCCTCCTGTTTCCCAGAATTTTCCTGTCCGAAGGCCCGCCGCGGATCTTCCATAACAGTTTTCCGTCCCCGGCTGAGAGACAGTAAAGATAGCCGTCATCGCAGACGAAATAAAATTTTCCGTTCCACGCTGCGGCAGGAAGGCGCACGGGCCCGTCCGTATAGAACACCCATTTCTCGGCTCCCGTGTCTGTATCCAGGGCTGCGACCTTATCCCTGTCATTGAAGCCGACGAACAGAATATTTCCCAGTACCACAGGTTCGAATACCCTGTCGAACTGCATCATATCCTGATTCAAAGGATCGTCCCAGACCGGCTCTCTTTCGGAATACTGCCTTGCCCACAGAAGATGAAGCTCGCCTGGCAGGTTTTCCGGTCCGTTTGCTGTCCTTCCGGCATCATAGCGCCACATCGGCCAGTCGCCTGCAAAAGCGGTCATCATCAGAATGAAAATCAGGCCTGTAGCCATACGCCATATCAATCTTTTTTTCATCGGTACCTCATTTATTTTGATCAATGTTCATCGTTATGGTCCTGTCAGTCTTTCTGGTAATCCGACAGTTATGAGTTACCAGGAGGACCGCCCCTCCGTCCCTGGCAAACGTACGCAGATGTTCGAGAATTACGTCCGCGTTTTTATCATCTAAATTCCCTGTCACCTCATCTGCCAGAAGGATCCCGGGTTCAAGAAGCAGGGCACGGGCCAGCGCCACACGTTGCTTTTCACCTGCACTCAGCTCGCCGGGCAGGTGATGCCTGCGCTGATCCAGGCCGAAATGCTCAAGAAGATGACCGGTTCTTTCAGATAAATCACTGCCCCCCGAGGCGATCGCCGGCGCAAGCACATTCTCGAATACGGTAAGGTAAGGGATAAGGTGGTATTGCTGAAACACGAATCCGAGGTGTTTTGCACGGAATATAGCGCGCTCATCCGGATGAAGGCTGTAAATATCCTGTTCCTCAATCAAAACCCTTCCCTTATCCGGTCTGAGCAGTCCGCCTGCTGAAAGCAGGAGCGTGGTCTTGCCGCAGCCGCTGGGTCCCTGTACCGCCACGAATTCTCCCTCAGTCAGGGTCAGGGATACATCAACCAGCACTTTCAGGGCAGTATGGTCTTTCACGAAGCTTTTGGAAAGATTTTGAAGTTCCAGCATCGCGGTCTGTTCCTTTCTCATGACACAAGCCGGATCCTGAAGTTCCGGCACGGCGTTCTATTCCTCTCTCATGACCCGTGCAGGATCCTGCTGCGATGCCCATAAGGCCGGTATCCAGCTGCCCAGCATGGCAAGGAGAAGCGCAAAAACAAGCGCAATAAAAAACAGCCTCATATCCAGAGACAACAGTCCCGGGATCCGTTCCCACAAAAAACCGGTCACAGTACCTGTGATGAAGCCCAGAACCGCACCTCCTGTCCCGAAAACAAAAGCTTTTATCAGAAAGAGATTCCGTATTTTCTTTGAAGATACTCCGATAGCGCGCAGGATACCGATCTCGCTTCGGCGTTCCCTGGCGTTTGCGATTAAAAGCAGAGCGATCCACACGCCGCTCGCTATGGAAACCAGCGGCACAAGGATGGAGGCAAATTGTTCCTGCTCGTTTCTCACCCTCATCCTGTTGCGTATCTCGGCATCCACAGCCTCACGGGCTTCACGGGCCGCACGCTGCCTGGCTTCTGTGCGGGTGATGACCTTGGTCCCCTCTTCTATGACCTGAGTGCCTGGCAGTAAACGGACAATATCTTTCCTGATCTGTTCGATGTCATTTCCCGCGCAGAGACATTTCAGGGCAAGTATGGCATTGATAAGACCGGGACGGTTTAAAAGCTCCTGAGATTCTTTAAGATCTGTCCAGACCGTGATATCGTCCCGTGTACCCCTCTCCTCATTGCACTGGCTGACCGTGAATGTACTTCCCAGAAGCTTTACCCTGTCCCCGACCCTGAGATTCAGGTTTTTATGCAGCTCAAATCCCACGACCATATTGCCCCGGGGCACAGCAACCAGAATGGGCTCTTTCGGATCACCCTGCCCTGAAGTGACTTCACCTCTTGTTCCTATAAGAAAAATATCCCGCCCTTTTTCATTCCAGTGCACGCGCTGCTGGAGACAGGGCAGCAGATGCTGCAGGGTCATGAGATTCGCTCTGGCCAGCCTCGTTGCGTACTCTTCCGGCATGTATTTCGATGAAACATGGTTCTCATAGAGATCCGCGAGATTCTGATCTTCCGGGAGTATCAGCAGGTTGAATCCGAGAATCTTCATGATTTTCCTGTAATCATCCTCGAGTATGGCCATTCTCCGGGTGGTCTCTTCTTCCTTCTCTGCTACAATCTTTGCTGTACGCGCGTCATGCGCCCTGAGCATGGTCAGTGCGCCGACAAGCGCTGTAACAGCCATGGTCACAGAAACAAGACCCAGAGCGAAATTCAGTTTCCTCCGCTGTATCTCTTTCAAAGCCAGCCTGCCGATGGTCATCTTCATGACCGTCTTTTCTTTATCGAGCATCTCTTTTTTGGGTTTCATAACCTTGACTGCCTTTTTCTGATGAACACTGTCAGACCGGCAACTACAGCAATGCCAGAAAGAACAGCGATGAGAAGACGGCTGGCTATCCTGTTTGAGGATTCTGTCTCCATATCCGCCGCTCTATTAACTACTCTATCCGCTGCTCCGGGTCCTGCAGCACGGACTGAATCCTGCACCACGGACTCCGGTACTCCGTTCGCTGAAAGTGTATCCCCGGGCGGTACGGCGGGTATAGATCTATTGGCCGTGGAAGTCCTCTTATCATCCAGAAAATGGGACAGACCTGTCAGGGCCGGCAGAGGCTCATCAATGACCATTTTGCCGCCTGCAGGAGAAGACCAGTCCGCTTCCACGAGAATATCCGTTCCCGGATTCTCTGCCTTGATTTCGCAGGAACACCAGCTGATGAGAGAATAGCACGCTTCCGAGATCTGCTGTCTGCCGATGCCCCTGCCGATCAGCCCGTACAGAGCCCTGCCCCTTCCGAATACGGGGAATGCCATGGGGTCCTCATAAAAGACCAGATCAGGTTCAATGCCCAGGAGCATGCGGACGAATACCTGTTCTTCCGGATCGCTCTTCGAGACACGGATCATCGAAAAAGTGACCCGAAAGTCATCGAAACCTTCGACACGGATGAGATTTCCCAGAGTGTCCATGCCTGTCTCCGGGATCTTCATCTCCTCTGACAATCTTTTAAGTTCCGACTCAAGAAAAGCGGCGGACCGGTTGTCAGTAGCAGGATCTCCGCTCTCCAGAAAAATCCATACTGCCACAGTTCCTTTAAGAAGGAGACTGGAAAGACGGGTGCGGGCAGGCGAATGGATCACCCTTTCCGCATTTTCCATGGTGAGAGGTCCGGTCCAGATGGCTTGAGCAGCCTCGGAACCGGGATAAAGAACTTCCATCCATGGAAACACAGTAACCTCTGATCGTTCCGCAATCCGCCTTCCTTCTTCTGTGGAGGCATCGATGGTTCTGACGATCAGGTTCGCAGCAGAATCCGCCCCGAACGAGGCTTTCATGAGCTTTTCGTATGCTTTCAGAGCCTCCGGTTCCGGAGGTCCGTTTTGATAGATCAGGACCCTGTAAGGATCGGCCGGCCACCGTTCCAGAGCATAGCGGAAAACAGGAACATTGCAGCTCTGTGCAGCCATTGGCAGGAAAAAGGAGAGCAATAACACCGGCGTGAAAATCCTCGCCGCTGGAAGACTGTATTTCATTTTACTCCTGTATGGTATTGATCTTCACTTCATTGTTTAACCGCGTGATCTCTTTGAGCTTTATGTCCGGATCTATAATGATACGACATCCCTCCGGAACGGGTTCCCCGTGCAATGGAAGCGTCACTTCTGCCGTGCGCGGAAAGAGATCCGCAGGTGCCTCCATAGCGGGGACAAGAGCACTGGATACTGTTTCGCCCATATGATTGACCAGAACAACCGATGTTTCAGGGGTGTCCAGAGCTCCAAGACTGTGGATCCTGACCTTTATACTGCTTTCATCCACGGTTACGTCATCTTCTGAAATCCCGAGATCGCACCTCTGCCATACCGGAGCATACGCCGACTCCATTTCCAGGATCAAGACGGTCTGGACTCCGGGAGCAAACCGGATTTCCAGTTCCCCGCCTCTTTCAAGATCCACCTTCCGGGTGAAGGCATCGCGGTCCGGTTCACCGTCCCTGTTATCGTCAATGCCCTGGATGATACGCCATTTTCCGCCGGTCATCTCCCAGGGAGTCATGATAGCGGACACGGCGACTGTGTCCAGATTGTACGCCGTAATCTGTAAAGCACGGTCATCTCTCCAGTCCACATATATGGCCACACTTTCGTCACAGGCCGGTTCCCTGAATCTCCAGCTCACTGCATGAAAGGGATAGAGTGAATTCCGTGTCAGGGCAACTCCTCCGAGACGGTCCTCCTGGATCGGACCTGTGTTCAGCGACACGCGGTCTGTCCATACATGTCCCTCAGTATTGATATATTCACGCAGCAGGCATTCCTCCAGCAAAGACCCGTACCTTTCGGATAACCGTGCTTCATTGAACGGCTGAGAGGGCTTAAATTGTTCCGGAACAATGTCCCTGAATTTCCCGTCTCCGGTAAAACGAAAAGCAGCAGCGAACAGAGGCCAGATACGGTCCACTCCGGAACCCGAATCCTGATCCGTCGGATAATGAACAGTATTCCTGAACTGCCCCTCTTTTACATGCGCCAGAAGCCCGTCTGCCATTTCCACGATAAATGTGCTCACCTGAGGATTTGCATTGTATCTTGCCAGCATGTAAGCGGGATGGAGGATGAGATATGACCTGGGTTTGGAAGACTGCCACGGATCTTCCCTCGAAATTTTCGTTCCGCTGAAGTAGGAGCTTATAAAATGACGGTGTCCGGCCTGGTTGATTCCCGTAACCCCGATAAGTGCTCTCGATGTCTCCATGGCACGTTCCATGTGCCTGGGATTTCCGTAATCCAGAAGGAGGCACTGGCCCAGAACCTGTATTCCCTCCTCATAACAGTGCAGCTCATCTGTCTGAATGGCGTTCAGACCGTTTTCGAACAGTCCCTGCCCGTAAAAGGCTTCCATTTCCTTTAAAAGAGATTCCCTGATCCTGTCCGGTTCGCATCCCAGAAGGGCTGTCCCCGGCCAGAGATTGGTCAGGTCTCCGTCATCGGACAGTCCGCCCCCGAACTCTCCGTTCTCTATCTGCCGGTTGTTGATATACCACATGATGAGATGCTTCACATGCCTTAAGTTTTCAGCCTGAAGAAAAGCCCATGCGGGAATCCCCGCGGGAGGTTCCGGGAGCTCTATTTCCGGTTTGTCGTTTCGCGTCATATCGTAGAGATAGAGCTGGCCTGGCATATGATCCGGACTTACCCTCAGAAGATCCCCGATATCCCCCATGAAGCGGTTGTACAGATTGAGCCTCTCAGACCGGGGGTGTTCCTCGAGGATCATGGCATAAAGGTCTTTGGCCTGCGTGAAACGGTCCTCTTCATGTTCCTTCAGCGCCTGTGCACGGGATTTGTAGATCAGCCTGATCTGTGTTTTGTCCAGTGATTTAGTGCTGAAATCACCGTTCGCACTTGCAATAGTAAAATAGAGAGGTATTCCTTCGGGCAGAACACGGTCCCGCATGTCCAGCCACAGTGTTTGGGATTCTCCACTCTTTACGGAGAAGGAAAAATCCATCATGTTCCGTATGGGCCATATGGGATCTTTCACCTGGATATTGAAGGGGATGAATTCTCCCTGTGCGGATTTAAAGGAGAAACCCGGAAGATCGATGGCAATGCCGTCCAGACCCGCATCGCTCCGCCCTGCTTCCGGAACGAGGACATGAACAAGAGGAAGACTCTTTGTCTTTTTTTTCGGCTTTGCCTTAAATGCATATCCGTCATAAACGGCCATCATTGTTGCCTGCTCATCCGGCAGATAACGGCCGTTTATAAAATCC
>CAYXFJ010000103.1:0-3889 GCA_964464265.1 uncultured bacterium | reverse complement strand
TTCCTGTCCTTTCTTAATATAATAGGCAATGAACTCTCCGATGGGAGTTTCTTTCACCGTATTATCGAACTGTATTTTTCCCCCGCACCTTTCCTTCACGAGCCGGTGAACGGTCTTTTCCCTTCCCCTTGGCCTGTTGAAAAGAAGCTCTATTTCATCATATTTTTCAGAATTAACGGGCAAAAGGGAAAAATCCCCTCCTGCGGTGCCTGAAATCTCAATATGGTTCCAGTACTCATCGGGCATAGTGAAAGTCACCGCCTGTCCGGAAACAGAATAACAATCCCAGTCCGGGAGCACGAAATAATCCAGGCGTCCCGGCAGGGACGACCTGTTGTAAACCCCTGGCCATGTGGTTTCCCTTATCCCGTCCGTACCCTTCCACCACCACCGTTTCAGGTCGTACACGTCATGTATTTCCACTTTGCGCACGGCAACCTGCTGTCCCGGAAGACCGGGAGGATTTTCATCTTCCCACCCGTACCGCAGCCGCCATTCGTCCCGCCACTGAGGTTTGCTTAGATCCCGTTCAACAGAAGGCAGTTTTACAGATGCCATGCCCTTTGCCAGCAAGGCAATATTCCTGCCGGACAGCATTCGGTCATAGATACGGATTTCGTCGATGTCCCCCCCGCGGATAAAATTATACGCGCTCTGCACCTGATAGGGGCTGATGATCCGTGAATGTGGACCGAACTGGTCAAGGCCTGAGAAATAGACAGCACATGTGTCCTTCTTCCCTGCGAGAACTCCGTTCACATAGAACCGTATCCCCAGCGTTTCATCCCATGACAGGGCGAGATGCGTCCACTGCTCGGGGCCCGGAAAAACGGGCAGCGTGCACGAAACACGGGTTCTGGCCAGGCTGACATCTGTCACGAACGCATCAAAACCATGACCATTGTAATCGATTCGCAGCCACACCATGTCCCAGCTGGAATGGTCTGCGTAGCCCACACGGAATACGGGAAAAGGAGTCTCCCCTGCGGGATAGCGGGAACGCCAGAAAAAAGAGAGTGTACCGCGTTCTGCGTAGATATTTCCGGGAGCCCAATAGGACAGAAGCTGAGTGTTTTCGCACTGGAAGCCGGGTCCTATGGCTCCATCCTGGATCACACGCACATTCCGGCGGTAATTGGGCTCGGGAGTGCCTCCTCCTGAATGATCGGCCGTGAATCCCCTGGAACCGGATACATAAAAGAGAAGTCCCGGTTCCTGTCCTTGAGCCAGGGCTGTTATAGAAACGAAAAAACAAAATAGAAGAAAAGAAATTTTATTTAACATCTTCGGGGTGCACTCCCTTTTCTGTAGTGATGAATAGTTTATCCCACATAGCTCCGTTTTCTCCTGCCCGTATTCTTAAAGAATACAACCCTTCCGGAATACCGGAAAAGACAGCCCTCTTCCAGCTCCCCTTGTCCCAGCGGCCGCGGGAAGAGCCGTTTAATTTCTGTTCTTTCTTCATATTGTTGAATGCGATAAGAATGCTGCCTTTTTTGCGGTCAGCATTGGAAACACGCACCCAGATATAATAATCACCGGCCGAAAGTGTACTGACCCTGTACTCCGTGCAGGCCGCTCTGCCGGGCCCGGCGGATTTCACCACTCTCCCGGACGCTCCCTGTACCGGCACACTCTCTGCCTCTCCTGCCAGGTAAAGGTAATCTTCCGCTTCAATGAACAGATGGATCCCTTTCCCCGCCTGAAAGGTTTTCTCCTGATAGTCCTTCACATAATAGAAGAGCACCCTGTCGCTTACCCGGTACTCGGAATCGTCACCGGTCAGGGACAGCTCATACGAGCCCTGTTCAGGAAATGTTACAGAAGTATGAGCACTGGAGGCATCCGTAAAAACAGCTTCTCCCGGACCTGAAACCTGTGCCCATTGAATGATCAGAGGCCGTTTTACAGGCATTCCGTCATCCGCAACAGACCCTTTCAGAAGAACACTGCTGGACGGCACAGTTACTGCCAGATCCTCACCCGCATCGACCACCGGAGGGAGGTTGGCCAGAGAAACAGTCAGGCCGAATTCCCTGGCACCCAGATCCGGTGCCTTGCCCATAAAAAGGGAATTCGGGATATCCAGCACAGAATTGTCCCATCCGAAATGGGCGGCACCCGCATCTATCGAGGGACTGCCTTTCTGCAATTCGTTTTCTTTTAACAACGGATCCCGGTCGAGCAGGTTATGCGTTCCCAGCCTGACATCAGGGTCATAATGCTGGGCATTGCCGTAAAACAGGCAGTGATCCGTGATGGACCTGTCATTTCCGTCGTTCAGGTATATCCCCCTCTCAATGCCCCTTGTTTTCGAATGGACAATGATATTGTTGAGGACGATCAGGCCGGGTGAGAGGGTCAGCCCGTAATTGGATCCATGGATCGTATTGTTATAGACAAAAGCCCTCTCCATCATCAGCGATCCTCTGTAAACCTCGTCCGTGTTGTCTTTTTCCTGGTACATGCAGCTTACACCCGAGCCCTTGCAGTTGAGGAATGTATTGTGATGGATATAGAACTCGCGAAATGAATCTCCCTGATAATCAATCAGCTGAATGCCGCTCTGACCCGAACCGATGACCGTATTGTTCCTGAAAATGTGCCGGGTCAGGGGAGCCTCTTTTTCATGAAGCCGGATCTCAATGCCGTCCTGGTGCGCATTGACAATCGTGTTATGCTCTATGATCCAGGATAGAGTCTCGTCGCAATCGATCCCGTCGTCTCCCGCATTTTCGAAATAGCAATAGGCGATACGGCCTCCTGCCCGGGTCAGGCTCAGCTGGTCCTTGCCTCCCATGAATTTGCAGTACAGGACAGAGCCATACAGACCTGTAATGTTGAGGCTATGCTCCTCCTTCCCGTAAAACGAAATCCCCACCACGCATGCGTTCTCAGCTGCCAGCTCCACCCACTCCTCCATCTCCGGTAAAGCCGGTGTCAGGATCGTCATGTCCCTGTCCGATATATTCTGTGTCAGGATGAAACGGGAAGCTAAGGTGACAGGTTTGTTGATGATCAGAGGGGCTGTCAGTGTATAGGTTCCCGGAGCAACGAGGACAGTATCTCCTCTGGAAGCCTTCTGGATCGCGCTTTCAATGGTGGGAAATGTTCCGGGTACATGGAGGATCCCAGCGAGTAAAGCAACCGGTAAAAAAATACTGATGATTAAAGAGAGCATTCTGATCATGACTCCTGTCTCCTTTTTGACAATTTCAATGAGTAAGCGGCGAATCGAATCCTCTATAATTCCATGGATTTTTATTCAGGTTCACTTTTTCAGGTTTTTCAGGTTGAACATAAGGGTTGCCTCACCCTCCTCATACTCGTACCTTTTGCCGTCCACCACGACAGAGGAGGCTGTCAGCTTGCCTGTGCTCAGATCAAAAGGGAGGATCAGTTCTCCTCCCATAATTTGAATGAATATCCGTTCAGCGGTGATATGATGGAAGAAACCGTCCGTGTTATGCCTCAGGGCTACCCTTTCCGTAAAATCGGAAAACCGCGTGCTTTTTCTGAGGACATCGGAAGCTGCCCTCCTGCTGCTCTCGAAATTCTCGACCTCCCTTGAAAAGATCACCTCTCCGTCGATCCTGTAAACAAGTTTTGCCAGATCCGCTTCCGACAGTACGTATTTATCGATCGTGGATGTCTCGAGCACTTCGAGAGGTGCTGCACACACAGAGAATATCAGTGCCGCGGCCAGCAGCCACAAAGTGTGATCATTCCGCATAACGCCTCCATTGTTCTTGAGGATTCATGATCAGCGCGTCACGCTCAATGCGATGAGAACGATCGTATTCCCCCCTTCGTCCCCGGTGGGATTCACTGCACCCAGCAGACGAACCGTACGTATGATCCTGCCGAACCTCGGATTTTTCCATTCGAA
>CAYXFJ010000102.1:4450-10163 GCA_964464265.1 uncultured bacterium | reverse complement strand
TTTAATAATACGCTTTGCCTGTCCTGCTGTGTTGTAAAAGGTCAGGGGATTCAGCCTGTGCTGCGGCGGACTCGTAATGTTAAGGGAAAATACATAGACACCGCTGCGCCCGACAGCAGCATACCCGTAGGCGTTGTCCAGAGCCGCTCCGGATGTCAGGTCTGCCGTTGCTTCCGTGTGGACAAGACGGGGTTCAAATCCAGATTCAACGACGATCAATGAATGACCCTGATATCCATCCCCGATATAGGCCGTATCGGCATCTACAACGATCGAGACCGGTTTGCCCCCTGTCTCAACAGGAGGAAATCCCGGACCCGTCATCGATCCGGGATTCGATACATCGATGCCCGTGAAAAAACCCCGGTCAAGGCTTCCGATATGGGCTGTAATGCCGCTAACCCAGACACTTCGGACTTCTATGGGTGTTCCGCCGTAAGTCCATGTTCCCAGCTCTGAGATATTTTGAACGTCCCTTATGTCTATTGTCCTGAGTCCCCCCCATCCTGCTGCCACATAAGCCACTGTATCTATTGCAATCACGTGCAGGGCTGCAGGCTTGGGCTTTGCCGGAAAAACAGAGGCAAATTTCAGGCTATCGCTGATTATCGGGATGTTGATGACGGAAGCATCCACAACATACAATCCGGCTATGTCTGCAGCAACCAGGATCGTATTCGCATTAATAGCCCATACTTCCTTTGCGTCTCCGGAGAAATGAAGTGTACCTCTTAGCTGGGGCACTGCCACAGTCGTGATATTAAAAACGAGCAGTCCCCCTTCTCTATCTGCCAGATAGAGCCGGGTACCGTATTGCATGAGCCCGCTGGCAAAACCAGGGGTATCGAATGATCCTATGATTCCTGTGAAGGTTTCTGTAGTCGTAGTGAAGCCTATGATCTGTAAACCAGCATTGCCGCATGCTGCGAATACGAAAGCTGTATCGCTTCTCACCCAGAGGTCGTGAATAGGAGCCGGTAAAATAACCGAATCCAGGCGTTCGTATCCGCCGCTCCTCTGCTGATACACTTCAAGGTAGGAACCGTTTCCGATGAACGTATATCCGCCTCTTCTGAATACCGCATCACAGTATCCTTTGGCCCAGCGTCCTTCAAGTGTTACATTGGACGATTGTGCAAATGAAGAAACAGCCATCAGGACGAATGATACACTGTATAGAAATTTGCGCATCAGCTTGATTCTCCTAGTCAAAAAGTGAGAACGTGCATTGGACCCTTTACCCGATTACCGCGCTGGAGGCAAAGGAGGCTCTTCCAGAAACATCGGTAAAACCGGTGCTCCTCCAAGATCCGCTTCCTCGAAATATTCGCGCGAATCGTTTCCGGGAAGGAATCCGGCATTCTGATAATTTCCCATGGTCTGCAGCCGGTTCCATGTGGTTACTTTGGCCAGCATGTTAATAGAGGGTTCCTCGACCTTCCTGGGCTTGATCTTGATCAGATAGGCTACTTCCTGAGACACGCGTACGAGGTTGCTGTGATGAGCTGCCTCCCACATACGCTGAGTGATGTAGTGATCCTGAGCCAGAGTGAATGCCGGATCAAGATCCACAGCTTTTTCAAAAAAAGTCTGAGCTGTTTGATAATCATAGGAGTCCAGCGCCTCAAGACCCTGGCAGTAGTTTAAGAATGCCTCCATGTTTTCCGTCGGTAGTTGAAGGATCTTGTCTCTTTGAATGGGAGTCATTTCAATTCTGAAATAATCGAGGATACGAAGCACCAGTTCCTTTTCCATCTGAAAGAGGCGCGAGAGATTTCCATCCAGGCTGTTTGATGTAGATATTTGCGGAGCATTTACGGAAAAAATGCCTGCATCGATATTCATCTTGAGATCCTGAAGGACTGAATAACTGCCCTTGACCATGTTCTTGACACCCAGAAGCATACCCACTCTCGGAGCCGTGCTTTCATCCACTATTCCTGTACTTGCCAGCTTCAATTCATCAATGATATAATTCAGGCGAAGTCTTTCCACTACTTTCAATTCCTCCACCAGGGAAAGATCCGTGATGATCATGTCAGCAAGGCCTTTCTGCAGTGGCCGCCACTGAGGATCATCACTTAAACTGGAAAAATAGAGAACAGCCACACTTTTCTCCGGTACGACCGCGGACTGAAGCTGTGCTTCGTTCTGGAGTGCCTGATTGACCTCCCTGGCGATGATCCGCCGCAGTATCCAGTCCCTGCGGCTGAATATCACTTTTCTGTAAGGATCTGAAACCGGTATCGATGTGTATTTTTTATAAATATTCAGCGCTTCATCCTCATTCCCCATTCCTTCCATGGTCATTCCCTGATAGAAAATCGCTTTACCGTATAACGGATCCTTGTCCAGAACCAGCTTCAGTATTCTCGTCGCAGTCTCGAACCGCTGCATGTGCCAGTATATCATACCGATCCCGGTGATGGCCTCTTTGTCATAGCTGATATATCTCTTGCCGCCACGAGTCCTCGGATTGAGATATTTCAGATAATTTCTGAGGGCTTCATTGTACTGCTTCCTCTCGATATATTTCTCGGCTTTGTCATACCGAGAGGTAGCACAGCCGGATATTAAAATTATCGACAAAAGAAGACATACGCCTTTCGATTTCATCCATAACCTCCAAAATTCCGGAAAAGAGCATCTATTCCGGGACGCTTTTTACAAGCCTATCTGCACCTGTGAAAATACATCCATTCCCGAAATGGATGTGTCCACAATGGAAAGGTAAGTGCCCGTATAGCCTTTCACATTAAGACGAAATGCCACGGAGGGGCTGAATTTATACTGAATTCCAATTCCCCCCCCATAAATCGTTGCTCCCCGGTCGTCGTACCCGTTCTTCGAATAGAATCTGCCGTCACCGAGAAGCTGCATCATAAGAGGTCCCCTCTCCATAAACTGCCACTGTACCAAGAGTTCGATCTGGTCTCCGTTGCTGTTTTTTGTTTCGGGCATCAGTGTGATCCCGAGTTCGTTCTTTCCCTTCTGCCTCCATCGAGCGGCCGTAAAAAGTGTGGTATTTCCCAGCCTGCCCAGGACCGTCGCATTAAAAAGAAGTTTATCCCCTGAGGCGAATGTAATGACATCACCGCTTTTATCCGCGCCGTAAATCGTATAAACACCGTCAAGATTCATCTGCACGTTTTCAGCCAGACGGATGCCCAGACCGAGATAGATGCCTGTTTCCGGGCCGGGTTGATATTCAATATCCTGATCCTTTATGGGATTAAAAGCGAGTTTGTATACGTAGTTGGCTCCGGCCCCGAGCACAAGTTTCTCACTGACCGGATAGGCAAACCCAACTCCCACTTTTGCATGAAATCCCTGGCCATAACTGGGCAAACGGAACTGAAAGGCATTCTCGCTCAGTATCTGGGTCAGAAAAAATTCATCAGAGGTCAGCTCTGTCTTGCCTGTCGGTGTCCCGAGACCCGCATTCAGCATAATACGCTCACCCGGAAGAACGTAGGTCACACCGACATAGGTATCGGACAGGCCTGTCATTTTAATATTCTCGTATCTCGTCATCGCCGGAGAACTGGAAATATTCAGATAGAGATCAGGTCTTACCGGATAAAAAATGGCCACCGGGAATACGATCTGGTCTGGTTCTCCTGCATTTTCCAGAACCCAGCGCTGATAGCTTACTCCGAACGAGACAAAACCTTTCTGTGGGTAGCCTCCGGTCTGAGCCCCGATCCACACTGGAACCATTAGAATTATTATGAGCCATTTCATTCGTATCATGCTGTTTTCCCTCCGGAATGGACAGGGATGACGTTTTCTGTTGCTTTGCAGAATCTGCAATTTCCCCTTACGGATTCTGCCTCAGCAGCGCCACACATATCAACATTTCTTTGACCCGGTCCGAACAAGCGGTTCCCTCCGTCATCTGACCAGTACAAGCTTTCTGTCAGCGACTTTCCCTGGAAATTCCAGTCTGTAAATGTAAATGCCGCTGGGCACCTGTACTCCATTTTCCGATGTCCCGTTCCACATGACCTTATGAGCACCTGTTTTCTGTTTCTCATCCACAAGAACACGGACCTGCTGTCCGATTATATTGTAAACCGTCAGCCGTACCTGTCCGTTCTTTGGAAGCGAGTACTCTATTGTGGTCTCCGGATTGAAAGGATTGGGATAATTCTGAGAAAGCCCGAAAGCCACAGGCACAAGAGGAACATCACTGGCCTGCTCCACAAATTCAGGCGATCCTGCAAGCAATTTAAACCGGTGCGTATTGGGAACTGCGGGATCTGTGGTATAAAGGTATCTCACCGTCTGCTGCATATTCACAGATACTCCCTCGTCTGTATCTATCAGGTATGCTTCCCATCCTTCAGGATACGTATTACGCAGCGTCCATTCCAGGCTTACATTCTTTTCCTGTTCGCAGGATTCCACGACGAATTCCCAGATATATCCCTGCTGTCCGGGTTTTCGGATATCCACTCCATAAAGTCCTGGGTAGCTCTCCCACTTCCTGTGATCGAAATACAATGCCAGATAGTCCCCTATGGGCGGAGGTTCTGCCCTGTCCTTGACATCCCATTCATCCCTGGCGCCATCCCGGACTCCTGCAAAATTATCCAGATCTTTTGTACGATCTGTTTTTGCTGATATCTGCCACAGCCAGTCCTTTTCCTCCAGTGCGTAAAGTACACCATTCTGCGGAGCTGTCCCCTTCTGTACCTGCGAAGCTCTGGGAGGTATGAAAAGAGTCTCGCTCTCCAGACCGAAATTGCAGATCCAGTATCCCCGCCATGGTTCAAGAACAGGCCAATCGAGCCTGTACCCTTCAGATGCACCTGCATAATAATAAAGGGTACCCAGCACCGAAGATGAAAGGGCACAATCGTCCCATGATACAGGGAATGCAAAGGGAGAACCGACCATATTCCACCGGGGCCTCAGATTCAGCCTGTACAGAGAATCCAGCGGGGTCGAGTATCCAGTCTCCACATCGAAGGTTTTTTCTTCGGCCGTGATCACCCAGAATGCATTTCCTTTCTGAAAGCGGAACAGTGTACTGTCAGCAGTGGAAAGGGTGTCGAAGTATTCTGCATAGCTAGAGTCCTTCCATGAAAAGAAACGCCAGGACGATGGCGAAGCAGCCCCGAGATCGTCATGCAGCACATTATGCACTTTTGGTTTATCAAGTGTGGCAGGCACAGAGATCATTGTGTATTCCCTTGGAGCGAGGGTTATATTGGATGCTGCCTGCGTAAACTTGACTATAGCGGTTCTTGGATTGTTTACCGGATCCACCATTGGATCCGTGAATGTAGCGGTGCTCGTTTTTCTTTCAAAATAACCTTCCACACCGCGAATTGTGACCGCTTCTGCCGGTATAGTTGCCCGGAAATTGACGCTGTCAATCTTGCTCGCTACGACTGACGAATACGCATGGGCACCGCCCTGACGGTAATACAAAGTCACCTTGTTCGATGCGTCCGGGGTTACCCGCATATTCAGGGTATAAGCTGTCCCGGCCTGCGGTACGGCAGTGGTTACCACCGAGATGCCAGGGCCTCTGAAGGCGAATTCCCAGACGTTCCGGGCAATACTCGAAATGCGGAACTCGTCCACATCTCCTTCGAAATGATGGGTGAATACACCCGGGGTTATCTCTCTTGCTCCCAGTATGAGGGATCCTCTTGCTGTGGTATCCGTATTGCCGTATGTCCAGTACTGGCTTAATTCCATT
>CAYXFJ010000102.1:1929-4440 GCA_964464265.1 uncultured bacterium | reverse complement strand
ACTCCGTCGAGATAGACATAGCCAGTACGCAGATCGTCGTTGTAAACAAAAGCGATATGATGCCAAGAGCCATCCGCTACATTCCGCACCCCTGAGCCGAACCCATACAAATTCAGTTTTCCCTCGGAGTCTATCATGAGACCATAGTTGGCTTTTTCATTGCCTCCAAAAAGATCCTTGAAGAACAATGACTGAGATACAGAATCGGTACGGAAAAATCCCTCTATAGTGAAACTTTCCGAAGTCATTTCGAAAATCAGGTCCGGCGTGGATGGAATGGAGATATAGTCGTTAAGCCCGTCGAGATGTATCCCCTTGCCGAAATAGCCTGAATCCACCCTGGCGGCCAGGTTCATTAAAGTGCCCGTATAACCGTGCCCGCTGGCATCCAGGACCGAGTTCCCCGTGGTCTCATCGAAATGATACAGGGCAATGGTGTACGCATCCGGAACATAGACCTGCTTCAGTCGGTAGTACCCTGCAAACCCGTTCATTTCTATGGTCCAAATGAATTGACCGGGATCATTGCTCGAAATCACAAGATTGTCCTCCATGGTACCTTCAGCCAGAGGATTAAATGTCACAAGCACATTACGCGTTTCACCTACCGGTACCTGAAAACTGGTGTCCGATACCGTGACGGAGGCGTCAGTCCAGCTGATGTCCCCTATGATGAGAGCCTGATCTCCGTTGTTTAAAATGTTCAGGGTATACGTCGTGGTCGATCCAAGCAGAATCCGCCCGAAATTGATGTTTGAAACCGCTACGATATTCGGTCCGGTCATGCCTGTACCTGTCATGGGAATCCGGAGGTTTGGTTCGTTGGGATCGTCATTGACAATGACCAGCGTATCGCGGTACACGCCGGTCGCTGTCGGCCTGAACGTGACGGTGTCCAGAACACTGGCGCCCAACGGGATCTGATAGGCAGTTCTCGCCACAGAATAGGCTGAACTCGTTTTTGTGATATTCGTGATGTTGAGCGCCTGATAACCGTAATTGTAAATCCGTATGGTCTGCTGCGAAGCTGTACCCACAAGCAACTGGCCGAAATCGAATTCGTATCTGTTCGTGGAGATATCAGGATATACACGGGTGAACTCCCAGGGTTGTCTCGCCACACCCGACATGCGGAATTCGTCTATCCAGCCTGTGAACATGCTGCCCCCGCCTGATGTATTACCGATGGTCATGGTAGGAGAATCCGGATTGTTTATCCGGGGATTTACCTCCTGATCCATGAGCACTCCATTGAGATACAGTTTTGTGGTTTCGCCGAGAACCATGGCGCCATGCAGCCACTGATTCAGAGGCAGGACGAATGTGGAATGGGATGCGAGGATAACGGTATCACCATCTGATGTCACCATCCGGATCACCAGTCCGCGCTTACCGGAAGTCGTATCATCCACAGCCATTTCAAAGAGCAGCGAATCATTCTGGGCAATGTGAAAGAGGACCTGCCTGCCTGAGGGAACAGCTGTCAGTTTGAACCAGAGCTCTGCTGTAAAACCTTCGTTCTTGGGCATACGGTACAGGCTGTCCATGGAAACCGAAACCTTCCCGTTTGCTTCGAACCTGAGGGCTTCATCGAACCGTCCCCCGTCCGTGGTCGTGACATATCCGTTGGTCACGATGCCGTCCGCATAACCATAACTCGATTCATCGCGAAGCGTGTCCCCGTCCAGCTCATCCATGTGGTAGAGAATAAACGTATAATAATCCGGGACATAGGCCATCATGGGAGTCACATCGATACCGGTACCTTTGACAGGCACCATAAGTGGGGTGTTCGTCGCGCTGCTGTTGATCACCACCATATCTGCCACTTCGCCGGTTGTAAGGGGGGTGAATTCGATACCGAGCCAGAGCGTATCCCCGGGGGAAACGAATTTGGGCAGAGATTCACCCGATGTAAATCTGCCGCTGGTACTGTTCACACGGGAAATTTCAACGAATGAAGTACCTGTATTGAGAAGTATGACACTCAGAGTGCGTGTCTGTCCAAGAACCACAGTGGAGAAGTGCAGGGAATCCGTCAGGGAAACGAGAGTGCCGGCATGCAGAGGCTTCAGGAAATACACGCCTGTTTCACCGTCCGCTACTGCCAGCGTATCCCCGGTCGTCTCGAGGGATTGGCTTACGCCGTATGTATGGTACACACCCACTTCTCTGGGTGTTTCACTGAAATGAACCATTCTGACCGTGCCTTCGCCATCGGCAACGAATGCCGTAGTACCGTAGACAAGAACGTCCATCGCTTTTCCCTGAGTATCGTATGTCCAGTCCTCGACAGGATTCGTGGAATCTGTTACGTTATAGCTTGCGATACCATCGGCACCTGCAGCCACATAAAGTGCAGTGCCACCGGGTTGAACATCCACAGCCCTGGCATCGCCTACCGGAAGGGTTGCCATCAGATTGTCCGTATCGAGATTGACGATATGAACCCCTCCATTCCCATTGGCTGCATAAGCAAGCCTTCGCTGGGGATCGACAGCCACCTTTCCT
>CAYXFJ010000102.1:0-1846 GCA_964464265.1 uncultured bacterium | reverse complement strand
CCCCGTCCGCAACTACAGCCTGTTCCGCATCCGGATGCACGTCTACATCCAGAGCCTCCTGATTGACAGAGATCCGGGAGAGAAGAACAGGTTCGACAGGATCCTCCAGATCCAGTATCGCCAGCCCGTCGATTCCGTCCGCAACAAACAGAAGGGAATCATGACGCGCTATCCCATAGCAATGGGCGAACATATCCATATGAGCTGCCACAGTGGTTCCGGTCTCGCCGATCCCGCTGCGGTCGAGTATCCATAGTCCTGACCTTCCTCCCGCCACATATACATAATTATCATAGAAGAGGAGGTCGGTTGTCACGTCACCGGTTGCCACAGAATCGATCAGCGAAAGCGCCCCTCCCCGCACATCAATAATCTTCAGCCCTGCTCCGCCATCCGCAAGAAATGCCGTACTCGCTGTATTGATCATGATCTTTTCTGCGTCTCCCCTGGTCCCGAGAGAAGAGATCTCGGCAGGTGCCCCGGAGATGTCGATCATTCTCACGCCGAACTGCGTGTCGGTAACATAGACAGTCGAAAGAAACACGTATATATCGCTCAGGTCGGTTGATCCGCCCGGGTTCCAGGTGTTTGACAGTACCAGTGAATCTGCATATGTGATATCGACGATCTTCATTCCTCCGTTACCGTCAGCCAGATAAGCCTTGGGTCTTTGAATGTAAATGCCCTGAGTATTTCCTCCTGTCATAAGGGAGTCCATAAATACCGGACTGGAGGGATCATTGACATCGACTGTCCACAATCCGCCCGACCCGGCAGCTACATATGCAGTATCTTTATCCACCCACACATCCTGTCCGGAACCTGACAGAGGGAAAACAGATATGAGAGAGGGGCTTGATGGAGTAGTTACATCGATGATTGCCAGTCCCCCGTCATCATCAGCAACATAGGCATGTTTCTCTTTGACAAATACAGCCATGGCTCTTCCATCTGTATTGCAGGAGCCTAAAACCTGAATTTCCGTGAATAGATCCAGATGGACAATCTGCAGGCCGAACTGATCGCATGCCACATAAGCGTATGGCCATTCGACATAAATATCCTCGATCAGGTCAGGGAGAAGCACAGTCGCCCGAAGGTCAATGACGATGTTGGGTAGAGTCCCCTGAATCTCATATACCTCCAGATTACTGCCATTCCCTGTCAGAACAAAGTTGTTTCCCCATATGGTGACCGCCTGACAGGGTCCGTTCCCCCATCTGCCGTACATGCTCATATTATGGTTCTGCGCCAGCAGTGGTGAGGAAATAATCAGCATCAGGATCAGGAACATTCTCTTCATATTTTTATCCTCCAATAATTCCTGTAGATCATTTGACTTATCAACGAGGTGGATCTGGAGGGCCGGTCAGGTAGAAAAAGGGCGGATAAGGAGGACCAGGCAGCACATTCTCCATACCTGAACGGTATGCCTCGGCATACGGTTTTCGGGAATCATTACCGGGTATGAATCCGGCATCCATGTAAGTACTCATATTCTGGAATCGTGAAATGGGAGTGACATTACCCAGCGGGATATCCCCTGAAGTACTTTGAGAAGTCCTTGTTTCAAAAGGACTCAGATATCCCGCGATCCTCTGCTCCATCCCGCTGACATCCGGTATCCGGGAGGCTTCAAAAATCTGGGGGGTAAAGAAGAGATCTTTCGCCATGCTGAAGCTCGGATCCAGACCTACCGCTTTTTTAAAATAATCCTGAGCCAGACTGAAATTACCCAGATCCAGCGCATCCAGTCCATAGCCTGTGATCTGGCTCAAGAAGTTACGGCGGAACGTGATGTACATGCACCCGCCAAACTTGAGCGCCGTATGCACCCGGTAGATCG
>CAYXFJ010000101.1:0-10167 GCA_964464265.1 uncultured bacterium | reverse complement strand
CAAGCAAACACTCGCTTACTGGACACGCCGTTACTCGCACGATCAGACCACACCGGCTGTAGTGACACGCGCTCATCTGGTCTGCCTGACAAACCGGCAGGCAGGATCCGGGGGGGATATGCTCCCCATGGAATTCCAGATGAGAAAAATGGGACCCGTGATCGGGACCCGGTCCTGGGGCGGACTTGTCGGGGTATCCATGTTCATCACGCTCATTGACGGCGGCGGGCTTTCAGCCCCGGATTACCGGATCTACGATCCCTCGGGTAAATGGATTGTCGAGAATACGGGTGTGACGCCGGACATTGAAGTGGATCTGCATCCTGCGGAAGTGGCAAGGGGATTCGATGCCCAGCTCATGAAAGGTGTCGAGGTCCTTTTGGAAATGATCAAGAAAGATCCCAGACCCTGGCCTGAACATGAGCCATATCCTGTGGACAGGTAATCTCCTGAGCTGTCCGCAGGCTGTCTGTTTTTTGAGGGCATTTTCAGGGGCAGGAGATCTCTTATGAAAAAGATCATGGTTCTTTTTGCGGTCCTGTGCATCCCCTTTGTGACCGGATTTGCAGGGGAAGACCTCCCTAAACGTCTGAAACGCTCCGAGAGTTTTCTGGGGTTGCATTTCGATTTTCATGCCGGCGATGACTGTACCGAGATCGGTAAGGACGTGGACAGGGAGATGGTGGAGTACATCCTTGACAGTGTCAAACCCGACTATGTGCAGTGTGACTGCAAGGGACATCCTGGCCTGTCGAGCTACCCGACGGATCGAGGGAACCGGGCGCCGGGTTTTGTCCGTGATCCCCTCGAGATCTGGCGTGAGGTCACTGAGAAGCGGGGCGTTGCGCTTTATGTCCATTATTCGGGAGTGTGGGACAACAGGGCCATAGAGCTCCATCCGGAATGGGCATGCGTGGATGAAGAGGGCAACGCAAGGAAGAACCCGACTTCGGTTTTCAGCCCGTATGTGGATGAACTGCTCATTCCTCAGATCAAGGAGCTGATCGACAGGTACAGACTGGACGGGATCTGGATAGATGGCGACTGCTGGGCGACGGAGCGCGATTATTCTGAAAAAAGCATCAGGCTTTTCCGTGAAACCACAGGCATCGCGGATGTGCCCAGGAAACCCGAAGATCCCGGATGGAACGCTTTTTCCGATTTTTCAAGGGAGGGTTTCAGGGCTTATGTAAAGCGATACGTGGATGCCCTGCACAGGCACAATCCAGAGTTCCAGATCGCGAGCAACTGGGCTTACAGCTCCATGATGCCCGAGCCCGTGACCATTGATGTGGATTTCATCTCCGGGGACTATTCGGCTAAGAACAGCATCAATTCCGCCCGTTTCGAGGGAAGGGCTATGGTATATCAGGGGAAACCCTGGGATCTCATGGCCTGGAGTTTCACGTGGACTGACGGCCTTTACAGCACCAAAACCGTTCCACAGCTCGAGCAGGAAGCGGCTGTTGTGCTTGCTCTTGGAGGGGGATTTCAGGCTTACTTCCCGCAGAAACGGGATGGATCCATCAGGAAATGGCAGATGAACCTGATGAGGGAGGTGGCCCTTTTCTCCCGGGAAAGGCAGGCTGTCTCGCATAAAGCGAAACCGGTGCCCCAGATCGGATTGATCCTGGACGGAAAGGTTTTTTACAGGAAGAACCGCAAGCTCTTCGGGGGGTGGTCGGGAGAGCTCAACGCCATACGGGGGATTCTGCAGTGTCTGCTCGACGGCCAGCAGGTTGTGGATATTGCCATGGAGCATCACCTGGAAGGCCGCGCGCTGGAATACCCGCTTCTCATTTATCCGGAATGGGACGGGATCGATCCGGCATTCAAAGCGAAGCTTCTGGAATATGTGCGAAACGGAGGGACACTGCTCGTCATCGGTGCACGGGCGGTCAGGGGCTTCGGGAACGAACTCAATGTCCGTTTCACCGGCGAACCCGGGGAACAGGTGGCCGGCCTTGCCCAGGCAGGCTGGCTTGCAGGCCTTAAAACGGAGTACCAGCCGTTCGAAACGCAGGGCTCCGCGGTTCCGTACGGAGAGATTTATGAGAACAACGATTTTTCAGGTGAACCCCGTCCTGCGGCTTCTGTCACGGATTTCGGGAAGGGAAGGCTGGCTGCCATATACCTGAATCTGGGAGAACGGTATCTCAACAGCGCTACCTCTGTGGAGCGGGATTTTCTTTACGGCGTCGTGAAATCCCTGTTCCCGGATCCGGTTGTCGAAGTGGCCGGTTCGCACCATGTGGATGTGACTCTGAACCGGATTGGCGAAAAACTCACGGTTCATCTCGTGAACACGGCCGGCCCTCATCAGGACAGAAGCGTGAATGTGTTTGATGAAATACCTGAAACCGGACCATTATCCGTGACAGTCCGTTATCCTTCGAAACCTGAAAGAATGACGCTGGAGCCCGGCGGAAATCCATTGAAATATAAGTATAAGAAAGGCAGGATAGAACTGAAAGTCCCGGGTCTCAGGATACATGAGATCATCGTGATCGAGGGAAATGGTGAATGCAGGAATTGACAAAATCCGCTGAAGGTCCGGTTCAAATACCCGGAAAGACGGATCCCAACCTCTGGCTGGATCTCGTCTGTTTTGTTGCGACTGTGGTCTTCGCGTGGTGGTACCGCTGGGAGGTGAGGGACCTTGCCTGGAGTCTCTGGATCTCCAGCCTGACTCTTGGCTACCTGTATCTATTGACCGGTATCGCGGGGATCCTTTTCGGGCCTCCCGGCCAGATACCCGGGGTTTCGGGAATAAATGCATCCGCTTATGCCAGGCAGAGATTGCAGTGGAATGAGCGCCGGTCTCGAGAGGTTTCAGGAAAAGTTACTCCCGGTTATACCGGGCGGAGTATCCCGCAGAATGACCGCCGGCAGCCTTACCTTTCAAAAGAGAATCCACCCCCTATTCCAGAAAACAAAAGCCAGTTATCATCAGGATCCGCCGGGGGAATTTTCGGTGCGATGGCGAGCCTCGTTTTCGTCGCGATGCTTTTCATGATATTCGGCATGCACAGGATTACCCTGTACGGCCTGGTTGCTGCCATTGTCTGCACAACCGTGTCTCTAATCCCGGTCCTCCGCGAAAAGACAGGAATGAAGTTCCTACCGGATTTACATCCCCGGCTGGTGCATATTTTCGGGGCTATGCCTCTGGCCGCATTCCTTTTTGGCTTTTTTACGTTTCATTTCCTCGGCTTTCATTTCGGTCACAGTATGATCCTGAATATGGTCCTGCCGATTTCACACTCCTTTTACCCGGGGGAGGATCTGGAGGCTTTCCCCGGATTCTTTAAAGACAACCTCCTGATTGCTTTCTCCAGGTACTGGTTCTTCATCCTGATGAGCGTGCCTTCCCGCCTTTCGGTATACTCGAAGGCATTCAGGACGAACGATATGTCCGTGATGTTCCTGCCTTACAAAAACGTGGTCCGCATGCATGTCATGATCATCCTCTTCGCGATTCTCGATGCAGCAGGACTGAAAGGGGTGATGCTCTATCTGCTCCTGGCACTCTATTTCTTTCCGTTCAATAGCATATCCGGAGGATTGTTTAAAAGAAAACACAGGTTTGGTTAGACCGGAAAAAGAGGAATCTGCTTCTGTTTTATAAATCGCTGTAATGATACATTTCAGGTAATGTGACAGGAATCCGGTGAAAGAGATCCGGACCGGAACGAATACAGGGAGGGATTTCCCATGAAAAAATATATTTGTATCGTGTTGATCATTTTATTTACATCTGCTCTTTCTCATGCCCGTGAAGCGTGCAGAATGTGTCAGGGCTGTGATAACTCCAGGATTCAGGGACTGCTTGAGAAAATGACCCTCGAGGAAAAGATTGGCCAGCTGACCCAGTACACCGGAAGCGGAAATGTATACGATATGCTGATTTCCGGAGGCGGGGTGGGTTCCATAATGAATGTGACCGGAGAAGAACTCAACCGGCTGCAGCGGCTGGCCGTAGAACAGTCCAGGCTGAAGATCCCGCTTCTTTTTGGAATGGATGTGATTCACGGATACAGGACTATTTTTCCGATCCCGCTCGGCGAGACAGCCACATGGGATCCTGTAAGGGTCGAAAAATCCGCCCGCATCGCGGCCATCGAGGCGACTTCCGCGGGTATACGATGGACATTCGCTCCGATGGTGGACATTGCGAGGGATGCACGCTGGGGACGCATCGCAGAGGGTTCCGGTGAGGATCCGTACCTGGGTTCAGTCATGGCTGCAGCTCGCGTCCGTGGTTTTCAGGGAAAAGATCTGGCAGATCCTCAGTCCCTGCTCGCCTGCGCCAAGCATTATGTGGCCTACGGAGCGGCGGAGGGCGGGATGGATTACAACACCGTGGACATCTCGGAGTGGACGTTGAGGGAAATTTATCTTCCGCCTTTCAGGGCTGCAGTGGAAGCGGGAGCAGGATCGCTCATGTCAGCTTTCAACGAGATCAGCGGTATTCCAACTTCCGGAAATGCGTTCACGCTGGACAGGATACTGCGCCAGGAATGGGGTTTCAGGGGATTCGTGGTCAGCGACTGGGCTTCGATCGCAGAGATGCTGAATCACGGAAATGTGGGCAGCGAAGAGGAAGCCGTTATCCTGGGACTGGAAGTCGGTGTGGACATGGAAATGGTTTCCGGCCTCTATCAGAAGCACCTCGAAAAGCTTGTGGAGGAGGGAAGGATATCGGAGGCTATGATAGACCGTTCCGTAAAACGCGTGCTTCATGCGAAAGCCGCACTCGGGCTTTTCGATTCCCCGTATGCGGATACTTCACTCGAAACAAAAACCCTTCTGGCTCCCGAGCACCTCACTTTTGCCCGGGATCTGGCAGCCAGATCCATGGTGCTTCTGAAAAACGAAGCACTTCTTCCCCTGAAAAAGGGTTTGAAATCGATCGCTCTCATCGGACCGCTCGCTGACAGCCGCTCTGCTCCGCTTGGCTTTTGGCACTGTCAGGGAAAGGACGAGGAGACCATTACCGTACTGGAAGGATTCAAGGCGAAACTTCCCGGGGTCCGCATCCATTATGCAAAGGGATGCGCGGTGGATGCGAAGGGAAAAGAATCGTTCAAGGAAGCTGTGGATGCGGCACGAAAGGCGGAGGCGGTCGTTCTTGTGGTGGGGGAAGAATTCGACATGAGCGGTGAGGGAGCTTCGAGATCGGATATCGGATTGCCAGGCAATCAGCTGGACCTGGTAAAGGCCGTTCATGCTGCAGGCAAGCCTGTAGTGGTCGTGCTGATGAACGGGCGGCCGCTGGCCATTCCCTGGATCGCTCAAAAAATACCTGCGATTCTGGAAGCCTGGCAGCCTGGCACACAGAGCGGACATGCGGTTGCTGATGTCCTTTTCGGAGATGTCAATCCAGCGGGTAAATTGCCCGTCAGTTTCCCGCGTGCTACAGGTCAGGTACCTCTTTACTACAATCATAAAAATACAGGCCGTCCGCCCCAGGAAAACCGTTTCTCTGCCAGATATACAGACATCGATCCCGGTCCTCAGTTCCCTTTCGGCCACGGTCTGAGTTACACATCGTTTGAGTACGGTAATCTGGATATCAGTTCCGATGCCATCAGGCCTGCGGGGACTGTTACCGTAAGTGCGGATGTCCGCAATACTGGCAAACGGGAAGGAGATGAAACCGTTCAGCTTTATATCCGGGACCTGGTCGGAAGCCGCACGCGGCCTGTCAAAGAACTGAAAGGCTTCACACGCATCACATTGAAACCCGGGGAAAGCAAGCGGGTCAGTTTCATTCTGGGTCCTTCCCTTGGATTCTATGACAGGTTCATGAATTATAGAATTGAACCTGGCACTTTCAGGGTATGGATAGGACCTAACTCCACTGAGGGACTCGAGGGAGAGTTCCGGGTGATAGAGTGAAAGGATGAATATCCCTGAAAAATATTCATCAGGTCAAACCTCTAAATGCGGGAAGAAAAGGCGTTGCGGGCCAGGACTTACAGGAGTGACTCCCATACGCGGGAGGGAAAGGAGACCGCCGGAACCTGCAGCCACGTACAGCGTCGGCGACTCTCGTACACGGGAAAGAAAAAGATATCACCATAAATAAGAAAAAGGGATATACATACTAACCGGAGGGTTTCTTATCCCATGCAAGAACTTGCCATTCTGGGAGGGCCGAAAGTCAAAACAACGCCTTTTGGTAAGGGTAAGCGATTCGGCCAGGAAGAGAAAAACCAGTTGATGGAGGCCATAGACAGCGATATGCTCTTCTATTTTTTCGGCAAGAAAGTCTTTGCATTTCAGAAGGCATTCGCCGAATTGTACGGCATGAAGCACTGCATTGCCTGTTCTTCAGGGACTGCGGCAGTGCATATCGCCATCGGTACCTTGCAGCTGCCGCCTGGCAGGGAAGTGATCACGAGCGCGATCACAGATATGGGGTCTCTGACCGGCATCCTGTATCAGAACCTGATACCTGTTTTTGCGGATATCGATCCCCTGACCTTCAATATGGATCCTGCCAGCGTCGAAGCCTGCATCACTCCGCGCACGGGCGCCATTCTCGCAGTGCATCATTCGGGACTGGTCGCGGATATGGATTCTCTTTTATCCATTGGCAAACGTCACCGTATCCCGGTCGTCGAGGATGTGGCACAGGCTTATCTGGGTGATTATCACGGCCGTCTGGCAGGCACCATGGGTACTATCAGTTCGTTCAGTCTCAATCATTTTAAACACATCACCTGCGGTTCCGGAGGGATGGTCCTGACAAATGATGATGAAAAACGAAGAGTGGCAGCCCTTTTCCTGGACAAGTGCTACGACCGTGAAGCCGGAATACGCAATCCTTTTTTTCTGGCACCGAATTACCAGATGACCGAACTGCAGGGTGCGGTGGCACTTGCGCAACTGGGGAAATTGCCCTGGATCATCGAAAGGAGGCGCAGCCTGGGAGACCGTCTGACCGGAATGCTCGGGACGATTCCCGGAATCACCCCTCAATTCATACCTCCGGGGTGCAGGCATACCTATTTTCTCTTCCTCTTTCGCATGGATACTGAAAAAATGGGTGTCGATGCAAAGACATTTTCCGCTGCACTCGAAGCCGAGGGCATCCCCAATAAAGCCCATCTGATCACCGGAGGGATGCCCGAATACCAGTATGACATCTTCAGGAACAGGTCCGCTTTTCCGGGCAGCCAGCATCCCTTCCGGAATCGTGATTTTGGCACGGACAGCGTGTACCACGAGGGGCTGTGTCCGAACGCGGAAAAGGCTTTTCTCGATGTGATCACCCTGAATATCAATGAGTTTTTTACAGACCAGGATATAAAGGAGATGGGGCAGGCGGTCGAAAAAGTCGCCCTGTATTACTGCGGTAAGGCGTGCAGTGCCCCATCCGGGGAGGAGAAATGAAGGCCGGAAGAACGAATGGTAAATGGTTTTTTGTCTCCGGGATCCTCATACTGTGTCTGGTTTGTCCGGAGGTCAATCCTGCGGCTGCAATCCCATTCGAATACAATGTGAAGGATTTCGGCGCGAAGGGAGACGGCATGAGTAAGGACACGGAAGCGATACAGCAAGCGATTGATGCATGTGTGAAGAAGGGGGGAGGAACGGTCTATATACCCTCCGGTGTGTTCCTCACAGGAAGTATCCATCTTAAAAGCAACCTTTCTTTATATCTGGATCACGGGGCTGTGCTCATGGCAAGTCCTGACAATGAGGATTTCGATCCGTACGAGGAACTGGGATTCAAGAACGATTCGGACCGTGAAACGAGTTATTTCCATTACGCCCATTTGTGGGGAGAGGATGTGGAGAGGGTCGCCATTACAGGCACTGGCATCATAGACGGCAACCGGACCAAACGAGGAGGCCCTAAAACGATAGCCCTGAAAAAGTGCAAGGAAATAATAATCAGGGATATTACCATCAGGAATGCGCCCAATTACTGCATCAGCATGCTCGGCACGGACCATGTGAACATCGATGGTGTGCGCATTATCAACGGGTATTGTGACGGCATCGACCCGGACTGCTGCTGGTATGTAAGAATAGCCAACTGCCAGATAGACAGCAGGGACGACGCCATTGTTCCAAAGGCGAGTTACACTCTGGGTTATCGCCGCTCCACGGAATATCTCACGGTCACGAACTGTATCCTCTCCACAAACGCCAACGGGTTCAAGCTGGGTACCGAGTCCAGGGGTGATTTCAAGTTCATCACTCTTTCCAACTGTGTAATCTACCGCGAAGGGAAACCGGGTACCTCTGGCGTATCCCTGGAATCCGTGGACGGTGCTCATATAGACGGGGTGACTGTTTCCAATATCTCCATTCAAAACATGAGTTCACCCATCTTTATCCGTCTGGGGAACCGCGGCCGGGATCAGGAAGTCCCTGCTGCCGGTTCCATCCGGAACATCCTGATGTGTAATATAGTGGCCACAGATGCAGATATACCCTGCATCGTAGCAGGCATTCCGGATCATCCTGTAGAACATGTGACGCTCGACAACATCCGCATTTCCTTCAAAGGGGGTGGGCAGGCTGAACAGACTTCCACTATGGTTCCTGAAAAGATCCAGGATTATCCGGATGCGGACATGTTCGAGACACTGCCTTCCTATGGACTGTTCTCGAGGCATGTTCTTGACCTGAGACTGTCAAACGTCCAGTTCGGCCTTCTGGGACCTGAGGAGCGCCATGCCTGTTTTTTTGAAGATGTGAAGGAACTCGGGATCCACTCGCTTTCAACGGATGAACCTGTTGTATCCGTAAGCCAGATGAGACTGGTGAATGTATCGGATGCCCTGATCAGCGGATGCATGCCGAAAGCAGGAACTGCACTTTTTATGGATATCGGAGGTGAGGATAACCGTTCCATTCTTCTGGATGGCAACGATTTCAGCAGAGTGGGAAAAATATACAGGCTTGCCAAAAGCATCAAGAAAGATCCGGTAAGGGTGGTTTCACCGAAATGAGTTCGGATGATGAGTTGAATTGCCGGGGAAAATTTCTGATAAAAGCGCGGATAAAGAACACGGAACATTGTTGATTCCTCGTAATCATACATGAATAGTATACCTCAGAAAAGGACAGGGATGCACCTTAAAAGGAGAACGAAAATGAATAGGATCAGCAGAAGGGAATTTCACAGGAACCTGGCCATGGGCTTGGGTGCGGCAGCTGCCGGCGGATTGGGGGCAAGTCCAGGAGATGCTTCCCCGAAGGCACGAACGAACCCCAATTTTGTCTTCATCTGTTCGGACCAGCACAGTTACAAATACACAGGCTTTATGGGACATCCTTTTGTGAAAACTCCGAATCTTGACCGGATTGCGGAGAAAGGAGTTGTTTTCACCAGCAACTATTCGGGAAATCCGGTCTGTGTACCCGGCAGGTCCAGCATGATGACAGGCATGTACGCTTCGGATTGCCATTCGTACTGCAATTCCACGGTCTGGGACGGAAGCCATCCTCTGTGGTCCAAACGGTTGAAAGATGCAGGTTACATGTGCTGGGCTACCGGTAAACTGGATCTCGATGACAAATGGGATACAGGATTCATTGAAATAGAGACCAGCCATGGCCATGCCAGCAGGCCGGATATTACATCACTCTTTCGCAGACCAGTGGGATACCGCATGGGTGAAAGGGAAAATGTAGACGGCGAACCGCGGGAAAAGCGCCACGATGACGCCGAACGTACAGCCCGTGCGGTTGCTTACATTGAAAATGAGACTGTCAAACTGAAGAAGCCCTGGGTGGTGTATGTGGGTCTGGGCGAGCCTCATCCCGGATTCAGGGGACTCAAGAAATATTTTGATCATTACTATCCCAATCAGGTGGATATGCCGAATGTGCCGCCCGGTTACCTTGAAGATCTGCATGTCGTGTATCAGGAGCTTCGCCATTTCAAGCGTATCGCCACACCCATTCCTGAAGAAAGGATAAGGCGCGCCAGGGCAGCTTACTATGCCATGATCACAGAGCTGGATGAGTACATCGGAATGCTGTGGGATACACTCGACAGGACCGGCCAGTTGAAAAACACCGTGTTTATTTACACATCCGATCACGGAGAATCCCTCGGCGAGCACGGGTTATGGCTGAAGAACAATCTTTTCGATGTCGCAGCACGGGTCCCGCTTGTCATGAGCGGCCCGGGGATTCCCC
>CAYXFJ010000100.1:0-10198 GCA_964464265.1 uncultured bacterium | reverse complement strand
TCGGTATTCCATGGGTGGTTGCTTTCACATTATTCTTCATTCTGGTGGATACGAAACCGGTCCTGGAACTGTTCAGCGGATTTCAACTGCCTGCTTTTTCATTCGAGCCTTTTTTTAGAATCATGAAACCGGTCATCAATCTGGTGCAACAGAGAATAACCGTCTATATCAGCGTGGCACTGGTCATGGTCATCGTCACCACTCTCGATCATTTCTTACTCAGAACGAAGTGGCAGCGCTGATCCTTGTCCCCCTTAATTGCCGCTTTTCCGGTATTACCCTCCAAAACACTGTTTCCGCTTGACTTGTTCCGAATTATCCATTATACTATTTACCGCCGCCAGATGTTCACCGGTATGCATGACAGGTTATTACTTCAATAATGCAGCGGGAAAACATGAAAATAAAATGCGTTTTGCTTGTGCTGCTTTTCTGGGCTTCCCATGAATCAGCAGCACAGCTTTATGTCCCCCTGAACCACTGGGTTTACGATTTTCTTGACCGGATGCAAACCCGCGGACTGGTTCAGAACGAACGCACCGTTCACAGGCCATGTACCAGGGAAACAGTTAGCAAAATGCTGGCAGAAATGGACAAGCGTCTCACAGAAGGAAAGTATCGGCTCAGCGAGGCGGAAAACCGGCGTTTTCAGCAGCTGAAAGGAGAATTCGCGGACGCAATCCCCTGGGATAAGCCACAGGAGAACAACTTTGCCGAGCGCCATCTTTATTCCTGGCAGGACAGAGATAACAGTGCTCATATCGACGGATATTTTGAACAAGCCCTTGATTATAAAACCGGAGACTCCTATGCGGAGGACGTAAAGAAAAGCCGCACCACTGCCGGTTTTACCCTCAGAGGGAAGATAAAAAAGAATTTTGGATTTTACCTGTTCGCCAAAAACACTCTGATCAAAGGAGAATCTCTCACAGAGAGGTTCGATCCCTCTCTCGGTATGCCGGTCACGGTTTCCGGACAAAATGCCTATTCAGATGACGCTACAGCCTATATCTCATGGAAACTCCCCTGGTTCCAGCTCACCTTCGGACGCAAGCAGGTCCAGTGGGGACCGGGATACAACGGAAGTTTGATGCTTTCACGAACGAACCCGAACTTCACACTCCTGAACGTCTCAGCAGAACTGGGACAGGTTCAATTTATTTACGTCCATGGCAAACTGCATACCGGCATCGGTAACAAATTCCTTGCAGCCCACAGGATTGAAGTGCAGCCGTTCAAATGGTGGGTTATCGGAGCAGGCGAATCTGTTGTTTACGGTGGTGGTTTTGAACCTGCATACTTCAACCCGCTCATGCCCTTTCATGTGGCCGAGCATCATCTGGGTGATGAGGACAACAACACCCTGGGATTCGATTTCACTTTTTACCCGTTATGGAATCACAAAGCGTATCTCGAAGTGTTCATCGATGATATGACAACGTCCAGAGACCTCTTCTCCTATTATGGCAACAAATTCGCCTTTCTTGCAGGATGGCAGTGGACACAGCCTCTGGGATGGGCTGACGGCGACATCAGGGTGGAATATACCCGGATAGAGTCGTACGTATACACCCATGATGACAGTATCAATGTTTATACCAACTACGATCAGTGCATCGGGCACTGGCTCGGGCCGAATGCCGACCATTTGTTCTTCAAAATAGGATGGTGGTTGAACGGAAACCTGTCCCTGGATTTTCTGGTTGAAAGGATACGAAGAGGAGAAGGTGACCTCTTCACCCCTCATAAGTACGGGACGGGCGAAAACAAGGACTTTCTCGGTGGAACGGTCGAATCCCGCTGGCTCATCGGAGGGAAACTCTGTATTCAACTCTTCAGGGATGCCTTTCTCTCCATGCAGCTGCAGTCATCAGCTATTCGCAATGCAGGACTGCTCCCTGATAAAAAAGCCCGAAACCTTGTCGGATTCCTCGTTTTTCAGATGGATTACTGACCGGCGGCATTCGTGAATCTGTAACAGAGAGCAAAGCCATTCATGTTTATCTTTCTCATAGCGGTATCCGTCATTCTCATTTTTTATCTGGTTCTGATCTGCCTGCTTTACCGCGGTCTCTCGAAGCTGAGGCATGGACAAAATCCCTCAAGACCAATGGTCTCGGTCATTGTTGCAGCCCGTAATGAAGCGGACCGGCTTCCCCTGTGTCTGGATGCGCTCAGCATACAATCCTATCCTTCTTCTCTCTATGAAGTGATCGTTATCGATGACCGTTCAGATGATGATACTGCTTCTGTTATCAAATCCTTCACAGGCAGACATTCCAATTTCCGTTCCGTTACGATCATTGAACAGGCGGCCGGCATGGCGCCCAAGAAATGGGCGCTCACGCAGGGCATAGCGAGAGCCAGGGGCAGTATCTTCATGCTGACTGATGCGGACTGCATCCCCTCTCCTGTCTGGATCGAAACCATGATACGGTATTTTGAAGATGATGTCGGTTTTGTCGCAGGTTACTCCCCGCTTGTGCCTCCCCGATCACGCAGCCTGTTCTTCAGGATGGCCGCGCTGGATGCACTGGCGCTGGGAGGCGTGGCAGCAGGAAGTATCGCACTCGGATTCCCCCTGACCTGCAGCGGCCGGAATCTCGCCTATCGCAGGGAAAGCTTTGAAGCGGTGAACGGTTTTCAGGATATCGGACGATTCGTGTCCGGAGACGACGATCTTCTCATGCATCTCATACGCCGCAGAACAGGCTGGCGGTTCCGGTATGCTGTGGAGCAGGAAAGTCAGGTCCGTTCAGAACCCCCGGTAACGCTCCGGGCTTTCTTCAGGCAGCGAACGAGGCACGCATCGAAAGGATTTTATTACAGCCTGCCCATGAAGACGATTCTGATCCTCATCTACTGCCTGAACCTGTTTCTTTTGACTGCTCTCTTTTTTGAGAGGTTATGGCCGTTTTTTCTCCCTGTATGGCTTATCAAGAGTGCAGCGGAATACCTCTTTCTTCAAAAAACCGCTGCTCTTTTCAAACAGAAAGATCTTCTTTCCGTGTTTCCTTTTGCTGCTCTGGTTCACTTTATCTATGTGGCGGTTTTCGGACTATGGGGGCAGATAGCCCGCGTTCGCTGGAAGAATGGGACCTCTCCGGACCGGATTCCTCTGTCCGGTGCCCGTATGGACAGGGAAGAATCATCATGACATCGCTCTTCAAAGATATACTGACCGTATCCGGTGTCTGTTATTCGATCCTGCTCATGCTTGCTTTTGCAGGGCTCTTTTTCCCTGACAGAAGAAAAAAGAAAAACCGTATTTTTGTCTCTGTGGTGGTAGCTGCCAGGAATGAGGAAGGGAATCTCCCCATTCTCCTTCAGGATCTTGACGTACAATCCTATCCCCGGGAACTTTATGAGATCATCATCGTGGACGATCAATCCACGGACCGGACACGCGAAATCGCAGAGAAGTTCTCTCTTGAGCATTCCTCCTTTCGATGTGTGCCCGTTGTCAGGAAAGTGGAAGGATTGACTGCCAAGAAAAATGCTATTCATACAGGCATCATGGAAAGTAAGGGCGAGGTCCTCCTGACCACCGATGCGGACTGCAGGGTCAAACCGGGCTGGATCGAAGGAATGCTCTCCTGTTTCACACCCGAGGTGGGCATGGTTGTGGGATTTTCCCAGCTGGGAGAATCGGCAGAAGGCATGGGTTTGTTCCAGAAACTGCAGGCTGTGGATTTTCTTATGCTGATGGGTGCGGCTCAGGGATTTCTCAACCTCGGATGGCCTCTGGCAGCTTCAGGCCAGAACCTCGCCTACCGCCGGAAAGCTTTTGACGAGGTGGGTGGATTTTCCAGAATCGGGCACCGCATTTCAGGGGACGATGTCCTTTTACTTCAGCTTGTCAGCCGTAAAACCTCCTGGAATATTCGTTTCTCTTTTTCGGAGGAAACCTTCAACACATCCCTTCCGGAAAAGGATTTTCATGATTTTCTGAACCAGAGGAAAAGATGGGCATCAAACGGCGCCTATCAGCTCAAGTTGAACCCGTATTTCTTTGTTCTGGTTCTGGCCACGTTTTTTGTGAATGTTTCTCTGCTCCTTCTTTTCATCCAGGGTTTCTTTTCGGGACACAGTCCATTTCTGTATACAGGATTATTAGCGAAGGCAATTGTTGAAGGCCTGTTGTTCTTAAAGACGACCCGGGTCTATAAGCGCCGGGATCTTTTGTCCGCTTTCCCTCTCTGGTTCGTTCTGCAGATCCCTTATGTCATGATCGTGGGCGTTCTGGGAAACATAGGCCGGTTTTCGTGGAAAGGTAGAGTGCATGCTCCGGCTGAAAGGAAGGCAGGATGAGTATTTACCGGAAAATGCAGATCGCACCCCGGCTTATTCAGAGAGGCATTCAGAGAATGCCGCTTAATTCGAGTACCGAGATCCGGCTGACGCGTCTGTGCACCCAGAGATGCAGGCAGTGCGGCATTTATAAACGGAAAACCAACCCCCCGACCATGAGCTGGGAACAGGCTGAGATTGTATTGAACAGGCTGAAAGCATATGGAGCTTCCATCGGATTCATATCCGGAGGAGAGGCGACCCTGGTCCCCCATCTCGACCGCGTACTCCTGGAATCAAAAAAAGTGTTTTCACTCTCGACTACCCTGGTCACAGGCCTCATCAACAAGTCTGAAATCATATACAGGACAGGAGAGATCGCTCTCGAGAATGGAATCAACATACAGACATCCATGGACGGGCTTGGCCGGACCGGAGACGACCTGAGAGGTGTCAGGGATTTTTCAGAAACGGTATTCCGTCATATGGAATGGTTAGCCAGGCACAGAGGACGGTCCGGTTCGCTGCTCTATGCGAACATAGTACTCAATGCGCTCAATTTGAAGCAGGTTCCTGAGATCATAGACAGAGTGAATTCCATTGGATGGAAAGCCACTATCGGCATGTATCACACTCTCACTGAGACGACACGTCACGACGACAGCCTGAAGCTCAAACCGGGTAAAACTCTGGACAGGCTGGTCAGGATCCTCGAAGACCATCCGGGAATACTCAATTTGAACGCATACATCCGGGGCATACCAGCCTATGTGGGTGGAAAAGCGCCCGGGTTCTGTGCATTTGTCGACGCTCCTGTACTGGCCACCAGGACAACGATCATGGAGGATGGTTCCGTTCATCTCTGTCATGGGGGTCCGGTCGGGAATGTAATGACCGATTCCCTGGATTCCATATTCAGCGGGAAAGCCTATATGGACAGGCTGGCATTGTACAGGGGCTGTTCCGGCTGCTGGACCACCTGTTACACACAGCGTTACCTGCTCGTGCATCCGGGATCCATACATGACTTTTTGGAATCCGTCCGGAAAGTCCGTAAATTGAGGAAGAGATAAACAGAGGAGACACTCCCCTGGGATTCAAGATCGTACTGACATGTGACAGAACAATGGCAAGCACCTATCACGGGAACATGTTTTTCGGTTTCAGCGCGTGTCTTCCACAGGGTGTGCTGCCGGACTGGTTCTATTATCCCGTTTTCTGTCCGAGCGGGCCGGCGGATACGCAGGGCCGGCTGATCTTTGCGAATTATGGAATGAGAAAAATCGAAGCCTCCCTTTTGGCAGCCGGATTCAGTAAAGAAGAAGTAATCGTCTGTCATCCAGACCACCTCAAGCAGGCAGTGGGACCGGAAACACGAGTCCTATCCATCAGTTCAAATGATCCGCTTGGCATCGGCCCTGCCACTTCGACATTCGTGGAGCTCTGGGGGGGAGAAGGCCGTATGGCTGTCAAACTGAGGGAACTGCTCGGGAATGAAAACATAAAAAAATACAGACCCGTAATCTTCCTGGGAGGTCCCGGGGCCTGGCAGCTGGCAGCGCATCCCGAAAAAAGAGATATTCTGGGTGTCGACTGCGTTGTAGTCGGAGAAGGTGAGGTCAGTGCTCCCAGGCTCTTTCGGGAAGCCATTGAAGGCCGGCCTGTCCCGGAAGTCGCCCTGGGAGAACCTGCACCGGATGAGCGCATATATGACATAGCCGGTGGAACCATATGCGGGATCGTTGAGGCCACGCGGGGATGTGCCCGGAGTTGCGCTTTCTGCGTGCCATCCCTTAAAAAAGTACGAAGCCGGCCTCTTGAAAATATTCTCAGGGAAGTCAAAGTGAATGTGGCCTCAGGCAACAGGGGAGTGATTCTTCACGGGGAGGATATACTGCTCTATAAATCCGATGGCCTCCGTGTCAACAGTGATGCTGTTGTGGAGATGTTCGACAGGGTATACCACATACCTGGTGTGAAATGGGTTACTGCCAGCCACGCTTCCCTCTCATCAGCCTGGAGCGCGCCCTCTGCCGTGGAAAGGATTTCCAGGGTCCTGGAACTGGGTACAGAGAAACATCCCACAAAAGCTTTTCAGGTCGGGATCGAGACAGGGAGTCCAAAATTAATTGCCCGGCACATGAAAGGAAAGTGCTATCCTTTCAAACCTGCAGAATGGCCGACAGTCGTGAAAGAAGCATTCCGTCTCTTTCACGAGAACCACATTGTCTGCTGTTCCACTGTCATACTGGGTCTGCCAGGAGAGGAGAAGGAAGACATCGAGAGGACCACAGAGTTGATCCGGTCGCTAGGACCTTTTCAGAGCATCGTTGTTCCTTTGCTATTCACTCCCATGGATACAACGAGGCTGGAATATGCCAATCCGCTATTAAAGAAAGACCTCACACCAGAACACTATGAGCTCATCACCGCATGCTGGGATCATAATCTGGACTGGTTCCCCGCCCTCTGGGCCAATTACGGCCGGGACAATCATCCTTTGCTGAAACTCATCATCCGTTCTTTAATGCGTTTCGGCACAGGCCCTTTAAGAAGCCGCATCCACCGGAATGCCAGGAAACATGGTGTCCCGGTCTGAAAAGAGACGCACCTCGTTCTCCCGGTCTCATCAATTTTATGTTGATAAGAAGTTCGGGAAACCTTATATTTAACGATGATCTTACAATATTTGTTATATCCGGCCGGAAATCTTTTCAAGTTGAATGGCAGTTTTGCGTTGCATGTGGAAATGAATACGGGACAGTAAATGGAATTTTCAGAGTGGTTCAACCAGCAGCTCGTTCGCTTTTTCGTGAATCCCGGACACAAGGGAAAAGTGATATCTTTTTCTTCAAGTATCAGGAATTCGAAGACCGTTCTTATCTCGTATACTGCTGAGGAGGACGTACAGCCCGGTACATTACTGAAATTCGTTGAACTTCTGCCAAAAAGCGAATTTACCATACTCATCAAAGATCAAACCGGAACATATCTCCATCCCTGGCTTTCAGGAGCAGGCCCGCTCATTCTAACCCTTCCCCACGACCTCTGCCATCCGACTTTCTGGAACGCCGTGCATTCTGATTTCGTACAGAATCTCACCTCACGGTCCTTCGATACATATATCGATCTCGATCCGGAATACAATCTGCTGGGCCCCTATCTCTGCCGCAAATTGAGGCCGGCCATCAGGATCGGATTCTCAAAACCGTACAGTGAAAGGTACTACAATATTCAGTACCAGCTGGGTACGGACCAGTCCTACGAAGCCCACCTTAAAGGATTTTTAAAATTCCTTAAAAAATTATTGCAGAAATAACGGGATTATGGATTGCGGATAAAATTGGCAGAGTGCGGATTATTTTGCCTGTAAAATCACAAACACAGGATCCTGAAATACCCTGGCAGCTGTTTTCTGCAATTCATCTGCGGTGACGGATTTCACCCTTTTTTCAATATCTTCGAACGACCGGTACGGCGCTTCGATCATGGATGCCATCCCGAAAAAGAGATTGAATCGTAGAGGATCCGACAGACGTATTGCATATCTTGATATTGCCTTGCGCTTCGCAATGGTGATCAGTTCCACAGGAATTTCTTCCCTCTTCAGTTTTTCCAGTTCATCCGTGACGAAGCTTATCACTTCTTCGTTTTTTCCGGCTGGCACATCCAGAGTGATCCATACAAAACCCAGGTCTGGATTTGTAATAAAGTATGAATCGACGAAATAATCATATTTATTTTCCGACAGCCACTGCTGGGATATGATGCTGTTTTTTCCCGAGCCGAACAGTATGGTCAGAAGCTCAGTGGTTATGTAATCTTCTGAGAATATGAAAGGAGCCCTGAAACCCACCTGCACCTGATCCCTGCCTTTATCCGTCTTCTTGGTGACGGTCCTCTCTTCCGCAAGGTCTCCGAGAGAGATTTCCCGGTGCGGTGTGTCCTGCCCTTTATCTTTTTTATTCCATAGTTCAGAGGCCATCTTCAGTATGATTTTTCTGTCCATCCGGCCATTCAGAACGAGAATGCCATTGGCCGGTCTGAACCACTCTTCATACTGCCTGATGATCTCCTCCCGTGTTATCGTCTCCTTCTGGTCTTCCCATTTCCGGCTGACCGGAGATCCCCTGAACAGGAGAGGCCTTACGAATTCTTCATTATATTCACCTTTGTCAATAAGGATTTCCCACATCATCGATTTTTTATTCTTCATCACATGGTCGATCTGCTCTTCTTCGAAGGCAGGCTGTGTCAGTACTTCACAGAAAATCTCAAAGCATTTGATGAATTGCTTTCTGGGCGCTTCAATCATCACATAAGAGACATTGAGACCCGACCTTGCGTCGATTCTCCCTCCCAGTAATTCGATCTCTTCATTCATCTGTTCGACTGTCCTTACAGCCGTTCCCCTGAGGAGCATATCCGTAGTCACTCTCATCACACCGGGTTCACCCGTCGAGATCCCTCCGTTCAGTATGAACATGGCATTGCTGATCGGAGAATGATGGTCGAAGAGAACCGTCTTCAGTCCATTTCGAAGAACGATGGATTGGTACGGGGGATTATCGCTGCATCCTGTGACGATCAGTAAAAGCATTATCGATAATAGTACTTTTCTCATGCCCCTCTCCTGTCCTACCTGGGCAACAAAATCGTCGATGTATAATTATCTGCTCTCAGATAACGGGTGGCAATATGACGGATATCTTCAAGAGTTACTTTCTTGATGTTCGGGACGTAGGTTTCTGCAAATTCGTAATTTTCCATAATGGACCAGTATCCCAGGTAATTGGCACGCATATTAGTTTCATCCTGATCGTAAGTATAAGCCATTTCAAATTTGATCTTGGATTTCTTGAGTTCATTGGGAGTGATGGAATCCTTCCTGATGATATCGATCTCTTTCAGTATGGTATCTTTGACCGCTTGAACTACTGAAGGATCACAGACGGCATTGATGAAAAAATAACCCGGTTCCCGCGGAGTGATATACTCTGACCAGGTAATAATGACTCCATCCATCTTGTCGGTGAGTTGCACCTTCAACCTGGCACTGGCTCCGTCTGCCAGGGTATTGAGAAGCACATCCAAAGCATAAGTGTCTTTATTCCTGATACTGGGTGCATGCCATCCAATGGTCACCACTCCTACATTTTGTCCAATGGAATGGGTCTCCACGATCTCTCTCGTTTCATTCTGTTCCGGTTCCGCATCCCATTTATAGGTATGTTTGGCCGTTCTCTCGAAGTTACCGAATTGATCTTTCACTTTCCTGACCATTCTGGAAGGTTCAAATGAACCGACAACAACCAGCACCATATTTTCCGGTGTATAGAGATCGTTAAAGTATGCCTGAACATCCTCCCCGGTAAGTGCTGCGATTGTTCCGGGATCGCCCATGGGATTAAAACGATAGGGATGTACTTTGAACATATTCTTCAACAAGACCTGTAAAATAAGAACCCTCGGACTGGACAATTCAAAGGATAAGCTTTGAACGAGTTCGGTTCTGGTTCGCCCGATCAGTGAATCATTGAGAACAGGATTCTTAATGACATCCGCGAATATATCGATCATGTTCTCCACGTAAGGAGAACCGATGGTAATTGAAAAGCTGATCATGTCCGGATGCGTATACGATTGAAACATACCGCCGTACGAATCGATCTCTTTCTTTACATCCTGAAAATGCTCGCTCGAACGGAAAAGAGTCCATTCTATCAGTCGCGAGATACCCTGATTCTGGTCCGTTTCATGAATGCTGCCGGCACCGATTTTCATCAAGATTGTGGAAACATGCGAATCAGGAATATTCTGGAGCAGAATTCGCATACCATTGGACAGGGTCAGTTGCTGGACGCGTTCTTTTCCGCGACGTCCGCCGGGATAGATGAACATCCATGAA
>CAYXFJ010000099.1:8256-10260 GCA_964464265.1 uncultured bacterium | reverse complement strand
ATCATAAGGACCCAGGGAAGTGTCTCCCATAACCATTTTAACGGAGGCGAACTGGACTTCGAGTTCCTCAGCCAGCATCTGGGCAAGGGAGGTGATGATTCCCTGTCCCATCTCGATTTTTCCTGTAAAGCAGGACACGAGACCATCCTCATCTATCCGGAGATATGCGTTTAAGTCCTCGGGATAATCACTGCCTCTGCGGCGCTCCTGAGGCTCAGCAAGGGTATCTCCTACAGTGAAGAGAATCAGAAGACCGCCTCCGGCGCGTTTCAGAAATGACCTGCGGTCCTGAATTTCATTGAAGAGGCTGCCGGATCCCATGGTCCCGTATTCATTCTCTTTCATTTCGCCCTCCCTGTTCTCATCTCCAGAGAGGCAGATTGAATGGCCTGGATGATCCTGTTGTTCGAGCCGCACCGGCAGAGATTATGATCCATGGCCTGGATAATCTGTTCCTCTGTGGGGGAAGGATTTCTCAGAAGGAATCCATAGGCGGTGAGTAGCATGCCGGGAGTACAGAATCCGCACTGGAGGGCGTCCTGTTCCATGAAAGCCTTTTGCAGGGGGTGGTCTCCGTTCTCTGACAGTCCCTCTATGGTCAGTACTTTCTTTCCTTTTACGAAACTGACTGGCACCACACAGGACCGGACAGCCTGATCATCCACCAGCACAGTACAGGATCCGCAGAGGCCTTTTCCGCACCCATATTTCGTTCCTGTGAGACCCAGTTCAGTACGGATCACCCACAGCAGCCTGTGCTCTGCAGTCACCTCCAGCTCAACAGGATTTCCGTTAAGCTGAAAGCGCAAGGTTTCTTTCATTTTACTGCCCCCGTGCGATGGTAGTACCTTGCAAATACAATTGGATATTGCTATATTGAAATGTATCAGATTGACGCTCAATATTCAAGTATTATTTTTGGTAATACAGAGGGAGGATTTCATGCAGCTCAAGCGATATCAGGTCAGTGATATACCCCGCCGGGAGTTTTTGGAAAAGAGCATCAAGGGGGGAGTGACACTCCTGGCCTCTCCTGCGCTGCTCTCAGTTCTGGCATCCTGCAGCGGTGAACAAATACCGGCACAGACCGAGATGGATCCAGCTCTTCTTATGCGGACGGTCAGGCGGGCACTTGAGAAAGGCGGTGATTTTGCCGATGTCTATGTGGAACACAGGATCTCCCGTGAGATCGAAATGGAAGAATCCAGTATTAAAAGTGCCAAGTTCAATATCAGCCAGGGTGCAGGTGTGCGTGTTATATCTGGAGACAAGACCGGATATGCCTATACCGATCAGCTGACGGAAGATCAGCTGCTGCACGCTGCGGAGGTGGCCTCGTATGTCGCCAGGGGATCCAGAGCGGCAGCTCCTGTTGAGATCAAACAGGGAAACCGGGATTCGTATATCACGGTCAAAATACCTCTTGACAGGGTAGCGGATAAAAAACGCATAGATGTAATGAAACGGGCTGATGAAACCGCTCTCGGATACGATCCGAGAATCAAGATGACATCGATAGCGTATTACGATGAGGTGCGATCCAGGACCATTGTCAACAGCGAAGGTCTTCTGGTAAAAGATGAGCTCCCTCTGCTTTTTTTTATTGTTCAGGCTCTCGGTGTGAAAGGGAACCAGCGGCATTTGAGCCGTGAACGGCTCAGCCGGCACTGTGGTTTTGAAATGTTCGATGAAGTATCGCCTGAAGAGGTGGCTCTCACTGCGGCACGGGAAGCCATTGTGATGCTGGATGCGGAAGAATGCCCTGCAGGAAAAATGGATGTGGTCATGGAGAACGGCTGGGGCGGAGTGCTGGTGCATGAGGCTGTGGGGCATCCCCTGGAAGCAGACAATATAGCTAAAAAAATTGGCGCTTTTACAGGAAAAATGGGGCAGAAGGTTGCAAGTGATGTCTTCACTATGGTGGATGATGGTACTCTTTCCAATATGAGAGGAACCATTAATTTCGATGACGAAGGCACACCGTCACAACGCAATGTCCTGATC
>CAYXFJ010000099.1:1551-8246 GCA_964464265.1 uncultured bacterium | reverse complement strand
GTATGCTTGAGGGATATTTGACGGATATACTTTCAGCAAAACAGCTCGGGCTGGCACGCACCGGAAACGGACGCAGGGAGAGTTTCCGTTACATACCCATTCCGCGTATGACCAATACGTTCATTGAAGCCGGAAAGGAAAAACCTGAAGATATTATCAGAACGACGAAACAGGGGATCTATGTTAAAAGCCTGAGCGGGGGCAGTGTAAATCCGGTAACAGGAATGTTCAATTTCACATGCAGGGAGGTGCATCTCATCGAAAACGGGGAGATTACGAAACCTGTAAGAGGTGCTACACTTATTGGCAGCTGCATGGATATCATTTCCAATATCGATGCCGTCGGCAATAACCTCGCTTTCGGTCCGGGAATCTGCGGTAAGGGTCAGTCCGCTGAGGTTTCCGCAGGTCAGCCAACCGTCAGACTGCGCGGTATGAACGTGGGCGGAAGCAGGACCTGAACCAGAATTTCTAGAACAGGAGAAGGTTTGTATGATGGATCATAAATCACTTGCCGAACAGATGGTGAAACTGTCGCTGGATAAGGGAGCAGATGCGGCAGAGGCGTACATCGAGGCCGGACGCGAACTGAATATAGAAGTGCGTGACGGTAAGATCGAAACCGTACAGGAGTCTTCATCGCGTGGTGCAGGATTGCGCGTTTTCATGAATGGCCGTATGGCTTTTGCCAGTTCGAACGATTTCATGGAATCCGCGGTGGAAGACACGGTATCCAGCGCGGTCCGCATGGCCAGGGTAACGAGCGCTGATGAAAACAATGTGCTTCCTGATGACAGGGAGCTGTCGGAAATAGAGGGCCTTTACGATCCTGAACTCTCGAAAGTGGACATGGACAAGAAGATCGCGGTCGCGATGGAAGCCGAACGTCTGGCGATGAAAGACAGGCGTATTTCCAAAAGTGCGGGCAGCGGTTATAATGAAGGGGAATCGGAGATTTTCATTGCCAATTCCAGCGGGCTTTCCAAAAACATGAAAACGAGCTTCTGTGTATACTACGTATCCGTTGTGGCAGAGAAAGGCGAACAGAAGAGTACAGGTTCGGAGTCCTGCTCCAGAAGGTTCTTCGGAGATTTGATGAACCCGCAGATCATCGCCGAAAAAGCGGCAAAAGACGCTTACAGCATGATCGATCCGCGCATGGTTAAAACACAGCGCGCTGCTGTCATCTTCGATCCGGATGCAGCCGGCAGTGTTCTGGGGGGTATCCTTGCAGCTGTGAATGGGGAACGCGTTCTGCAGGGCGCCAGCTTTCTCATGAATAAAATGGACCAGCGCATCGCTCCGGAAAGCGTGACCCTTATCGACGACGGGACCCGTCCGCGGGGTCTCGCCAGCCGGCCGTTTGACGGGGAAGGGGTTCCGACACAAAAGAGGGTGATCGTGGACAGGGGCATACTGAAAGGTTTCATGTACAATACCCGGGCTGCGTCACGTGCCGGTGTGAAAAGTACAGGCAATGCTTCCCGCAGGGGATTCACGAGTTTGCCGGGGATCGGGTCCCATCAATTTTATATGGAGAAAGGAGAAACCGATCCGCGTGACATCATAAATGAAACCGGAAGAGGGCTTTATCTGAAGGGGGTGACAGGATACGGCATCAATCCTGTCAATGGTGACTTCTCGGGCGGAGCAGAAGGATTCTGGATCGAAAACGGCAGGATAAGCTTTCCGGTAAAAGGTCTGACCATAGCCGGAACCGCTTTTGAAATGCTTTCCGGTATCGACAGTATTGGAAGGGATCTTGACCTCAACAGGAATTTCACAGCTCCGACATTCCGCGTCAGGGAGATGCAGATTGGAGGGGAATGAGGTTCTCTTTTCCGGTGGTTTTTTATACCCTATACCTGTAAGCAGCAGATCTCATGGTTATGAAAGAAAAGCAATCTATTCGTGTTTCTTCAAAAAGTTTATCTCCTTCAGTGCTGTTATTGATTACCGTTGTCTGTGCTCTGGCAATAACCGCCTCAATGGTTTATGAATTCCACTCACAGAAAAAAAATTACATTGCATTGTTGACAAGACAGGCAACGCTTCTCATCAGTACCATCTCCAGCACAACTCAGGATGCCATTACATCAGCAGAACAGATCGAGAATATTGTCAATCGCCGCATTCTGGCTAATTTAAGAATGGTTTCCCTCTTGTTGCAGGGAAAGCCGGAGTCCAGGTCAGATTTGGATGAAGGATTGAGGCTCTCGGAAGTGGATGCGCTGCAGGTCTACGGCAGGAATGGAAATCTGATCCACGAGGCCATGAGAGAGGCTTCGGAGCCGTTTCTTGTTCCTTCCCAGGTCGTGAAAACAAGGCTGAATACTTTTACGACAGATACTGTTCTTACAGTGATAAACGATCTGGATCCGGAGGAGATCCGGCTGGTAGCTTTCGTTTCCGGTAAAGATGGCGGGCTGACCGCAGCGGTCATCAGTGAGAAGGAAATACAATCGCTTCGCAGGACAATGGGTATTGGACAATTTTTAAGGCAGTTCCAATCCGATAAAAATATCGAATATGTGTTCATACAGAACAGCGAAACAATAGTAGCAGGCAGTTTTCGCGATTACCCTGTCTCTACATTTTCCTCGGATTCCATACTTTACGATGTGCAGTCAGGCGGTAAAATAATGACCCGGTTTTTGCATTATCCAGGGCAATTTATTTTTGAGGCTGTCAGTCCCTTCATGCTGGAAAGTGTCCCATTCGGTGTGATAAGGGTAGGTCTGTCGCTTGAGGAATACAGACAGATTGAGCAGGATATGTACAGGCGTCTGTTTCTGCTGGGAACGGTCCTTCTTGTCATAGGACTCGTCTTTATGAATCTGTTCGCCGGTCAGCAGCAGAAGCGCCTGCTGCACCGTCATATAGAGCATCTAAAGGAATATAATGAAATTGTTCTCGAAAATTTGGAGAGCGGTGTAATTAGCCTGAACAGGACCGGGATCGTTCAGATGATAAACAGGCAAGCACTCCATCTCCTCGGTCTCAGACATGAAGATGTGATCTACCAATCTTATACAGTCTTGCCCGCAGTGTTCAGGCAGGCGATTGAAAAATGCTTGCACGCAGATCCAAAGCTATCTACTGACGGAATATCGTTCAGCATTGAAACCGGGAAGGAAAGGATCATAGCAGTACGCTCGAATGTCCTGAAAGACGAGAATCATGAAAGGACATGTGTATTCCTTCTTGATGATATTACTCACCAGACGCAACTTGAACAACAGACCAGAAGAAACCAGAGACTCATGGCATTGAGGAACATGGCTTCGGCTGTTGCCCATGAGATCAAGAATCCATTGAATTCGATCAAGCTCATTGTCGAGCTCATTCACAAGAAATATCAGCCCGCAGATGGCAGGGAAGCATTCTCGAGGAATCTGAATACAGTTAAGGAAGAGATCAACCGCATCAGCAACATTATTGATCAGTATCTGACCTATTCGCGGCCGCCGCAGATAAGGCTTTCACGGATCGATCTGAAGGATCTCATCCACGATCTGGACAATCTCTTTACTGAGCACCTGGCTCAAAAAGAGGTCTCTCTCCGGCACAGGCTTGAAGGTGATACTGTCATACAGGGAGACCGGCAACAGTTGAAACAGGTGTTTATCAATCTCATCAAAAATGCTGAAGAGGCAATAGATCCTCCGGGAGAGATAGTCATATCCGGAAAGCAAACGGACAGCGGATACGAGATCCAGGTGAGTGACACAGGCAGGGGGATACCCGAAGAGCATCTTCAATCCGTCTTTGATTTTCATTTTACAACCAAACGGAGTGGCAGCGGGATCGGTCTCACCGTTGTCCAGCATATCATTGAAGCTCATGACGGCAGGGTGAATATCCAGAGCAAACCGGATGCTGGAACGACAGTCATCCTTCATTTTCCGGGGAAAGAGAATAATGCATACAAAGGAAAACCCACGGCCTGAAGAGTCTGATCAGGGAAGGCAAAAAGGATGAATACATATAAGATTTTACTCGTCGAGGATGAAAAAGCCCAGCTGGAGGCCCTCACAGCACATCTTGAAGAAGAGCGATATGAGGTGCTTCCAGTCGCATGCGCAGAAAAGGCTGTCGAGATGATGAGCCAGCATACCATCGATGCGTTGATCACGGATTTCAATCTTCCAGGTGAGAGCGGGCAGTCTCTTCTCGAAAAGATGCTGTCCATCAATCCCACAATTCCTGTGATCATGATCACAGCGTTTGCCAGTATTGACGGCGCTGTGCATGCCATGAAGAGCGGGGCTTATGATTATCTCACAAAACCTGTTGATGTCGAAAAATTGCTTTTGATTCTGAAAAGGGCTCTTGAACACAAAACCCTGATCTCAGAGAATATCCGTCTTCAGAAAACGCTCGAGCGCCAGTTCTCGCTCGGAGGATTGACCGCCAGAAGTAAAAAAATGCAGGAAGCCCTTAATCTCGCTGCACGCGTGGCTGAAACCAGGGCCACTGTTCTTCTGAGGGGAGAGAGTGGAACCGGAAAAGAGGTAATGGCAAAAGCCATTCATTATGCAAGTCCCAGGAAGGGAGGACCCTTTGTGGCGTTCAATGTAGCTGCACTGTCGCCAGGTCTTATTGAAAGTGAGCTTTTCGGACATGAGAAAGGCGCTTTTACAGGGGCAAACCGGTTGAGGATTGGCCGTTTTGAACAGGCTCATGGAGGGACGATATTCATAGATGAGATCGGTGATATTCCGGTTGAGCTGCAAACCAGACTCCTGCGCGTGCTCCAGGAAAATGTAGTCGAAAGACTCGGGGCAAATGAACCGATCCATGTGGATATACGCGTGATCGCAGCCACGCATAAGGATCTGGAATTGATGATAAAGAATGGATCGTTCAGGGAAGATCTTTACTATCGTCTGAATGTGGTTACTATCGCTGTTCCACCACTCAGAGAAAGGAAGGAGGATATTCCGTTTCTCTGCAAAGAGTTCGTAAACAGGATTTCCAGAGAGAACAATAAAAACGTTCAGGATTTTTCCAGGGAGGCTTTCGACGCCTTGATGAAGTACAGATTTCCGGGAAATGTGCGGGAGCTTGAGAATATCGTGGAAAGGGCGGTGATTCTCTCCCGTGGTGCACAGATTACAGTTGACGATCTTCCAAAGGCGGTTTTTGCTATGACGGCTGTTGATGAAGACGGAGAGCAGGGAGACCTGGAGAAGAGAGTTGAATCCCTGGAAAGAAAATTCATCGCAGAGGAAATACGCAGGAGCAACGGAAACAAGAGCCAGGCTGCCCGGAATCTGGGACTGACCTGGCGCAAGTTTACTTATAAGCTTAAAAAGTACGGCCTTGAATGAATAGAACAGACGTTCAGTACACCGGTAGCTGTTACAGGTACATGGATTCAACAGATTTGTCGGACATTCGCCCTTTTTGTATAATTTTATTATTTCTTCCTGCCTTTTTACGCTCCTGAAATCTTTTCTTAAGTTATATTAAAACAATTACTTGTTAACAGCATAACCTTTATGGCATGATTCTTGACATTCAAATACGTAGTTGAAATTGATATGATGAAGGAAATCAATAATGATCAAAAAATCAGGAGGCACAAAATGAATACCAAAAGAAGCCATGTACTATTCTTTCTGGGGATTGTCATTCTGACAGCAAGCACGAGACTCCTTGCACAGGAAGAAGGTGACCAGAAGCGCATCAGGGAGCGGCTCAGGGAAATGGATATAGAGCTTCCCTTTATTGACAATGACGGAGACGGAATCAATGATTGTCTTCAGAACGGATGGGGTTTGCGTTTTATGAACAGATATATGAAGCGCCAGGAACTCTGGGACCTGCTCAATGTAGAAATCGTCCACGATGAGGATGGGATGATGGTGGACACCGATGGTGACGGAATCGGTGACATATCCTTCAGGGATTTTATGAAGAGCAAAATGGATGAACTCATCGATACGGATAGTGACGGTGTTCCGGATACACCTATCAGAAATTACTTCGGAAAAGGTTTCAAGGCCTTCGACCGTGACGGAGACGGACTTCCGGATGATTTCACGAAAGAAGAAATGCGGGAAATGATGGGTCAGATGCGGCAATGGCGCCAGGAGATCCGCGACCGGATCCATGAGGGTTTACCTCCTTTCATCGATGACAATGGAGACGGTGTTCCTGATAATATGCCGGAAGGTTTTCAGTGGCGGGGAGGGTCGGGTGGCTCGGGAGGCTCATCCAAAGGCAATGGCAAAGGCAGGGGTTGATCTTTTCTTCCTGTGTACTCTTTAGCCGGTGGATAGAAGACTTCGGTCTGCTATCCACCGGTTTTTAGTAACAACAGTTCAAGTATCAATGACTCTGGCACCGGTAAGGAGCCTGCATAAGTGGAGACAATATGAAAAGAATCAGTTTACGAATGGCCGCGATCCTTATTGTTACAATTTTTATCAATAATACACTTACTGCTCAGACCAGCCTTAGCTTCACGACCTATCTGGTACAGGACGATAATGCATTTCAATCACGATTAGCCTATAAAGACCTTCTCAACAGTTCATCATTTCTGATCGGACAAAGGTTCACCGGAGTATCATATGCTATTTATGGGTATTATAATCCAGAACTGCTCTTTTACAATGATAATCGTCAGTTGAATAATTATGCCCATAAGTTGGGTCTTTCCGGTTCCCTGGACATAAACCGCTTCT
>CAYXFJ010000099.1:0-1523 GCA_964464265.1 uncultured bacterium | reverse complement strand
TCTATCCAACATTATTATCTTGACATGATACTAGTATCGCCGGATGCTCCTGGCAAGGTGTAAGAAAAACGTGTGTGCCGAGTATGGATTATCACCCTGATTACCGGCAGAATACGAGTGTCGGATTATCGTTCAGCAAAGACAACTACCTGGTTTTCGAGGATCTGGATAACATTGCTTACCGTGTTCTTGCCAGATATCAGCGCTTTTTCCAGAGCAGAATGAGCCTTGCCGGAGAAATAGCCCTGGGATTGAAACAGTATCCGAATCAGTCATTTCTGCAGGTATTCGATACTGGGGGGGGAATGAATCCTGATCAGCAGTACAGTGAAGATCCAGTCCGGTCCGGGGTGCTTTCAGCATCGGTCAATATTGCTAAATCCCTGGCATCCATGACAGGCATCAGTCTGATTTTTGGCGGACAATGGTTTGTTGGCGATCCCGTTCAGGTTTATTCCTCAGGTATCTATTACTATACGGAAAATGATCTTTTCGACGATCCCTATTCTTACGAGGATATTTATACAGCATTACAGGTCACCCAGCAGTTCGCAGTAGGTTTTCAGGCAAAAGCGGGTGTCCGGTTTGAAAAGAAAGACTATAAAGGTACACCGGCTCTGGATGAGGAAGGCGAACTGACTGGAGAAACACGCCAGGACAGGCGGGAGGAATATTTCTTCAACCTGTCAAAGATGTTCGAAACCGGCTGGATATTTCCAGGATCAGTCGGTCTCTTTTTTCAGTATCTTTACAGAAACAATCCATCGAATGATCCCTACTATGACTATAAAGATCATATCGCCGGTATCGGATTAACGGTGGAATTATAATAGATATGTTCAGGTAATAAAAAGTTGAAGCATATGCATATTAAAGGGATGAGAAAGAGCTGCCCTACATTTTATCATCAGAGGATGGATCTACGCTTTTTCTGATAGTTCATTCAGCGGATCTTTTATAACTGACAGATAAACCGCCTCCGCGCCGGTCGACCTTTGTATCGTAATTGGGCAATGCTTTTATGACATCGTAGAATGCCTCTGATCCGCCGCCACCTCTTCCGCCTGTACCCCGGACATTATGCGCCGTAAAACATCCGCCAGTTTTGAGTTTTGGATCCACATCCCTGAAGTACTGGGTATACCAGTATTTATCCGCGTCGGAAAACACAAAATCGAATGGACCCTTGAGCTCCCTGACAAGTTCGTGCGCATCCGCAAGCCGGGCGTCGATGTATTCTGACAGTCCGGCCTCTTTAAAATTGGAAAGTGCCTCTTCATGGCGGTACCTGTCAATTTCGATCGTGATGACTTTGCCTCCTGTTTTACTCAACGCCCATGCGATCCAGATGGTTGAATATCCTGTCGAAGTGCCGATCTCCAGAGCATGCTTGTACCCGTTTTCCACAATGATATTGTAAATTGTCCGGCCATCTGTTGTGGGTATGTTCATATCCCGCCAGGTTCCTTCCCTGTTTTTCAGAAAGGTTTTTACCTTTTCGTCCAGAGAGGATGTTTCCTGGC
>CAYXFJ010000098.1:0-10377 GCA_964464265.1 uncultured bacterium | reverse complement strand
GTCATCCCTTCTCGCGTTGACCGGTCCCGGAGACTGGATCTGGGTCGTTGCCCTCTTTATTCTGGGAAATATCGGTTTTGCCGGCAGCGAAGTTTTCTACGATTCCCTGCTGCCCCACATCACCCTGCCTGAAGAGGTGGACAGGGTCAGCACAAGGGGTTATGCGCTGGGATATATCGGCGGCGGTATCCTTCTCGTCTTCAATATCCTCATGATGTTCCTTCCGAAAACCGCTGTGGGGGGAGAGTTGATCCCTGTTTCCGGGATGCAGCTTTCCTTCCTCAGTGTGGGAATATGGTGGGCAGTGTTCTCCATTCCCCTGTTCCGCCATGTACCGGAACCTTACGGAACTCCTGCCCGGTTACGCGGAGTGCATCCTGCACGCGTGGCTTTCAGCCGCCTTTCCGAAACATTCCGCAACATACGCAGGTACAGGGAGCTTTTCATTTTCATCATCGCCTTCTGGTTCTATAACGACGGCATAGGGACGATTATCAAGATGGCCACCGCCTATGGAGACGAGATCGGTATCGGCACCATGGACCTGGTCGGCGCGCTTCTTCTGACCCAGGTTATAGGCGTACCCGCAACCCTTCTTTTCGGCCATCTGGCGGACCGGATAGGAGCCAGACGCTCCATTCTCAGCGGGCTTGCCGTTTATCTGTGCATCTCAGTGGGCGGATTTTTCATGACCCGGGCCATTCATTTCTGGATGCTGGCTTTTCTCGTGGGTCTGGTACAGGGAGGCACACAGGGGCTGAGCCGCTCGCTTTATGTGTCGCTGGTGCCGAAACAAAAATCTGCGGAATTCTTCAGTTTTTATAATATCAGCGGAAAATTTGCAGGCATCATGGGCCCCCTGATGTTCGGTTTGGCCGGCCAGGTGGGCAAGACGAGCCGCCTGGGCATCCTGTCGCTCGTTTTCTTCTTCATCATTGGCGGATTTCTTCTCATGAAGGTAGACTTCGAAGCCGGGAAAAGAGCAGCCCTCGAGGATCCCACCGCCTGAACTGCCTTCCTCTGTCCGGTCACTCTCCTTCAGGATCCCACCGCCTGAACCAACTGTCTCTGTCCGGTCACTCCCCTTTCAGCATACGGAATTCAGACGACATTTAAAGAGGCATCAGACGATACGGGTGAGGAGCACGAAAGACATTTGTCTTGACATCGGATGAAGCGCACATTACATTAAAAGGAACAATGCTTTCAGGTAGCACGCCAGAAAGGGATTGCACCACGGTGAAATTCATGTTTCTCCACAGAATACAAAACCGCATCATTTTTTTCTTCGTCTTCCTCATCATCGTGATCCTTCTCGTCAGCGGATGGTTTCTGCACTGGATGATCCGGCAGAGCCTGGAAACCGAACTTGGCCGCAAACTGATCGCTGTCGCCAATGCCGGATCCGTTCAGTTCAGCGAAGAGGAAATCGGATTTTTGATGCAGGGGAGATTTCCCAGGGTGCAGCAGCGGCTCCGGGAACAGTGTATCGAGCTTAAAAACGCCACAGAAGTTGAACGCATCGTATTTTTCGATAATAACGGCAACTGCCTGCTCGATACCGAAGAAATATCGGGTGAGGGTAAACCCTATTTCCGTCTCCGTTTCTATCCAAGGGAACTGGACGAAGTACGAAGCGGCAAATCTTCGGTTTCCATCCTCTTTCAGGGTATTGACGGCAGGCCGGCCATGACCGGATATGCCCCCCTGCGCCTGCAGGGGCAGGTGATCGGAGGCATAGGGGTGGAAGGGAGCGTTCCATTCCTTCAGGCAATGACCGTTCTTCGCAGGAGGTTGTACGGCATAGGAATATTCGGGGCCTTCGCGGCCGTGGTACTGGGCTGGCTGCTGGCCAAATCGATAACAAGACCCATAGGCAGACTGGTCCAGATTTCAGAACGCATAGGCAGAGGGGATTACACGGAACCTGTTCCCGTAAGCTCTAAAAGTGAGGTCGGCAGGCTGGCAGCCACTATGGAAGAAATGCGCAAGGGCATCATCGGCAGGGAAAATGAAGCAAAAGCCATGCTTGCCGGTGTAGCCCATGAGATCAGGAATCCCCTGGGAGGCATCGAACTTTTCACAGGCATACTCGCGGATGAAACCGCCCATGATCCGGAACTGAAGCCCCATGTCGAAAGAATAGCCCAGGAAGTGGATCACCTGAAACATATCGTGGACAGTTTTCTCTTCTATGCGAAACCCCAGAAACCCGAGAAGGATTCCTGCTCTCTGCATAGCGCTGTCACTGATGTGGTCCATCTGCTCGAAAATGAGCTGAGCGATACGATCACAGTCGATATTTCAGAAACCCTGGATGACGCTGAGGTCTGGGCAGATCCCTATCATCTGAAACAGATCCTGCTCAATCTCATGCAGAATGCCATTCAGGCCATGCCCGGCGGAGGCTGCATCCGCCTGTGGTGTGAAAAGAATCATTCGGCTGTCTCTATCCGTATACAGGACGAAGGAAACGGGATACCTGAAGATATTCAGGACAGGATATTTACACCGTTCTTCACAACTCATGAAAAAGGGACCGGGCTCGGTCTCTCAATAGTCAAAGGGCTGGTAGAGGCGAACGGAGGAAAGATCGAACTGGTGCGCTCCTCCTCTTCGGGGACCGAGTTCAGGATTTCACTGAAAGCATCACGCTGAGAATATATCCATCTGCCCGATATTGAAAAGAAATCATTCACAGCACCCCATCCTGAGGGAGGGATTTGCATGAAAAAAGTGGAGAGATCCGGCATCCATATACTGCTCGTGGAAGACAATGACACCATGCGGGCCGGGATGCTGCAAATCCTGAAAAAAGCCGGCCATGAAATAGCCGGTGCAGCCAGCGGAAAGGAAGGGCTCGGTCTTTTGAAGGATAGCCCATTCGACATGGTGATCACAGACTATAAAATGTCAGGCATGGACGGACTGGAAGTTTTGAAGGCCATCAAAAAGATGAAGCCGGAAATCGAAGTGATCGTCATCACTGCATTCGGCAGCATCGAGGTGGCTGTGGAGGCCATGAAAGCGGGAGCATGGGATTTTGTCACCAAACCTTTTTCCAAAGAAGAACTGCTGCTGAAGGTGGACCGCGTCACACGGTTTCTTCAGGAAAGGCAAACGGCCCAGAGGATTGCTGATGAAAACGTGTACCTCAGGGAAGAGGTGGGTATCCATTTCAATTACGGTGAGATAGTGGGCGAGACTCCTGTGATGAAGGAAATATACCGGACGATCGAGAAAGTAGCCCCGCAGGACACCTCCATCCTGATCTACGGGGAAAGCGGTACTGGCAAGGAGCTCATCGCCCGCGCACTGCATTATCACAGTTCCAGGAAAAAGGGTCCCTTCATCAGGGTCAACTGCGGGGCACTTGCGGAAGGAGTCCTGGAGAGCGAACTTTTCGGACATGAAAAAGGAGCGTTTACCAGCGCCCTCCGCCAGAAAAAGGGCCGCTTTGAACTGGCCGACAGGGGCACGATTTTTCTGGATGAGATCGGCGATATTCCTCCGGGCACGCAGGTCAAATTGCTGCGCGTACTTCAGGAAAAGGAATTTGAGCGTGTGGGAGGCGAGGAAACCCTCGAGGTCGATGTCAGGGTGATAACAGCCACCCATCATGATCTGCTTCAGGAAGTCCGTGACGGCCGTTTCCGGGAGGATCTCTATTACCGGTTGCACATACTGCCCATCCATCTCCCCCCTTTGAGAGAAAGAAAAGGGGATATCCCCCTTCTGGCCGATCATTTCTTGAAGAAGCTGGGTATGGAAATTCAGAAGTCAGGACTGTCCCTGACCCCGGAGGGCATTCAGGTCCTAATGGCCTATTCGTGGCCGGGAAATGTCAGGGAGCTTGAGAATGTTCTTGAAAGGGCTGTTGTTCTCACAGAGAACGACCGGATTGATGAAAAAGACCTGAGGTTCATGTTCACGGATAAAACCGGCACGAAGATTGCTGAAAATGGTTTGTATCTGGAAACAAGGCTCTCCTCTCTCGAGAGACAACTCATCATTGAGGCCATGACCCAGGCCAGAGGCGTGAAAGCGAAGGCTGCCCGTCTTCTCGGAGTCAAGGAGAGCGCCCTGTACTATAAACTGGAGAAATACGGTCTTCTGGAAGGGATAAAATGAAAAGTATGAATAAATGGCAGGCGGCTCTATTCTTCTGCCTGCTCTTCTGCCTCCCCCTCTCCGCACAAAAGAAGGCGGAACTGGACAGTCTTGAAGGATCCGCGAATTTTTTCAAAGCGAAAGTGGACTCCACCCGATCCATACGTCTGATACTGATGAATGAGGCGGACATCATCGCCCGTAAAATCGATCTTGAACAGTCTCAGCGCACTCGCAGCCAGTCCGGACACCATCAACTGGAAAAACAGCTGCAAAAGTCACAGGAACTCGAAACGAGAGTGAAAGCGGCAGAGGATTCGATCCAGGCAGTCAGCAGCCGCTATTTTTCGGCTGTAAGAGTTCTCATCCAGGGTTATCAGGACGAGATCAACAGCCTGATGGCCATGGCTGAATCGGACGACGGAAACAGGGAAGAAAAACTTTCCCGTGTACAGGCACTGCTCGAAAAAAAAGGCAGCTGGGAGGAACAGCTTTCCCCTGAACCCGGGATGACACAGACCGTGTTCGAAGTTGATGCATACCCGTGGGACTCTCCGGCAGACCTTCAGATGAAAGGGGATCTTATGCTGGATCAGGAGGATGCGCTGCGGGGCGAGATCACCAAAATCGATTCGCGGCTTCATTCCCTGAGAGATGAAGAGAGGGTACGGAGGAAAATGACGGAATTAGCCCAGGAAATGGACCTGTTCGATGAAAAGGAAGAACTGATGGGCAAAAGCCTTCAGATGGAAGCCTCGGCCTACTCATCGCAAACGGACGGGTCAAACATGTCCACAGAGTCACGGGCAATTGATTCCCGGCGAACACGCCTGATGGATCTTGCGGGGAGTCCGCTTGGCGATGTCCTCAGCAGTGATTATAGCTCCGGCAGCAGAAACCTTCCCGAATTGCAGAATGGGATAAAACAGCTGACATGGATCCGCAGTGTGCTTCTGAACAGAGCGGACAGCCTTCATACGCGGGCTGACTGGTTCTTTGATCTTTCCGGAAAGAGCAAAAAATAACCGGTTTTAACCTTGAACAAAAAAAAATGGCTCTTCGCATTCCTGCTTGCAGCCGTATCCCATGCTGCAGGCCGGGATTGGCGATGGGACACACGCGTGGATCTTTCTGCAGGTATGGACAACAACGTGATGGAATCGGTTTCAGACCGGCTCTCCGACATCACAGGCCGGCTCCAATTCCATCTGGGGGGCACCGGAAAATTCAAACCCTCCATCCTCTCCTTCCAGTACCGGGGAGGATGTGAAATCTACAGCCGTTATTCCGCCGAAAACCGCGTCCTGAACGACTTTCAGGGCCGTTTCGAAATTCCCGTCGTATTCAGATCCTTTGCAGGGCTCAGCATGCAGGCAAGGGATAAGACCTTTTTCAATGACAACCGGGGATACCGCTCTTTTCAGGCATCTCCCTTTCTGGGCTGGTCCTTCGGATGGGGTCTCAAGGCAACCTGTTTCGCGACCTTTGCCTGGCTCAATTACAAGGACGGGACCGTGTTCGATTACGAGTATATGAGCGGAGGCCTGACTTTTGATTTCATGATCAGTCCGAAATTCATATGGGATGTTCAAATCGAAGCGGGAACCATGCGTTTTAACCGGCAGGTTCTTTCCTTTGAGTCATTCGATTTTCAACCCTATACATGGATCTACAATAACGATCAGCAAAAAGACAATGTGCAGGAGATCTCCGCGGGGCTGGAACTCTATCAATGGGTATTGATCCATGGCCGCATTTTTTATCAGACCTGCCGCTCCAACAGTTACGGCTACTCCTATTCCATGCCGGGTATAATGCTTATAGCTGCGAAAGCCCTGCCGTGGAACATGACCCTCCGGCTGTACTGGAATCTTCAGCTGAAAAGATATACCGATTCCCTGCAGCCTATCCTGCAGATGTATCCGGATTCCGAGCATGAAGAGAACAATTACTTTCTTGTGGATTTCAGCAAAGACCTCAGCGCCAAAACTTCCCTGCGTATGCGATTCGGAATGTACCGGAACGAATCCCCTTTCCGTGACCGATACTACCGGAAAAACCTCATCTCTCTGGGTTTCACACAACGGTTATGATTCCTTTTTCGCGGCCAGTGCAGTCCTCAGATTTCTGAGGAATCCTCAGAAATCTGAGGATTCTGACAGAGAATTTTGGTTCCCCTTTCCTGTTCTGAAAAAAAAAATTCCTTCGGATCTTCCTCTTTTTACGATGGCTGCTGCCTGCCAGAATATTCTGGCATATTCCTTGTTATACAGGATGTAACACCCCTGTAACATTCATATTTGTTCTTTCGGGACGGATTCAGTTCATGAAGACCTTTCAAATATTCACTATCCTATTCTGCATGGGGATACTCAGCCTTCCGGTGATGGCAGACGGTTGTTTCATCTACGATACTTCTCTGGGAAAGTACGCGGAAAGCCCGCATCAGAGGGCAATCATCATCCATGATGGTACCCTGGAAACCCTGCTGCTCTGGGTGCGTTATGAAGGATCCGCCAAAGAGCTTGCCTGGGTCATACCCCTGCCCGGGATCCCTGAGGAAAGTGAGGTATTGATCTCTGATTCCATCTTTATCAAGCTCCATGAATGGACACAGCCGAACATGATGCGCATCGCTTCCTATAAAGGAGAGAGCGCCGCCCTGGATAACAGCCCCAGGATTTCCTCTGCAAAACTCTGGCAGAGACTTCTTACCGGGCCCTATGATATGCAGGTGATGCGCGCTGCTTCCATAGAGGCATTCACAGGCTGGCTTGCTGAAAGCGGATTTGAAATACCCGCAGCCACACAAACCCTCATGGACGAATATGTGCAGAGAGGCTGGTGCTTCATCGCCTTCAGGATTTCCCTAGAGACCCTTTCAGATAATGAATATTCAGGAAGCCTGCCTCCAATACAGCTCAGTTTCCCTGCGGAAGCACCCGTATTCCCTCTGTCAATCTCGAGACTGACATCAGCTGCAAATAACGAGATAGAGCTCTACCTTCTGGACCGTCATCGAATGATCTGCTCGAATGTGAAAACAGAAGCCCTGGATCCTGAGGATCTCCAGGAGATACTGCTCGAAAATCAGGGTGCAGGCAGCGAAACGTCAGGTACACAATGCGGCTGCAGGCAGGCAACAGATCCGTTACCGGTCTATGAAGAAGTGGATTATCAAATTCTTTTCAGGGATAAAATAGAAACCTATCATGAACCGGTATTCATCGTGGAAAGTGCCGAATCGTTCGTGACTTCTGAAACTGTCATGACAGGCGACCCCTTTGACGGATTCTTCAATACTTTTTTTCTGCCCGGGACAACGGTCTGGCTGACAAGGATGAGGACTTTTATACGTCAGGAAGAGATCACAGAAGACCTGGTCTTTGAAGCGGATCCCCTGGGCGACCGGTGGCTGAAACTGTACGTCATACTTGAAGATCCAGGACCGGTCGCTTACAACGCTCTCGGATTTCTGGGATTCATTCCCACGCTTGTCTCAAGAAAGAAACGAAAGCAGTATATTAAATATGGAATTCTTTTTGCTATTCTATTCTGGGTGGCGGCAGGCTGATATTTAACATGGAGGGGGAACAGCATTTTGATACTGACCGTTCTGCTCATGAAACCGTAAAACAAAAGTTTCAGACCATTCAAAAAGGAGATCATTCATGCATTACTCAAAAAAAGCCGTGCTGCTGGTTCTGTACCTTTCCTCCTCTGTTTACGGACAGTATTTCAATGAACGCGTGCTCGAGAAATCCTTTGAGATCACCGATTTCTTTTTTGCTCCCAGCTATCTGAATCCGTACGGACTTGAAGGATTCGGCAGCGCAGCAGTCGGGCTGATAGACGATCCCCTGTTGAACCTTCAGATCAATCCTGCCTATCTCGTCTCTGACATTCCGCTCAGGCATTACATTTACATCAATTTCAGAAATTCCCGTTCCATCGACCTGGAAAGCGATGTCTATCCTTTGTACAGATATACTGATATGGCGACGAGCAGCCGGTATATTCCCTATCCTTATCACTGGTATTTTGTGCAGTCACGCAAAGTGCTGGAACCCGTATTCTCCGGCGCCTATTTTGTCAAGCCGCTGAAAGACAAGCCCTGGGTACTCGGCCTGACCTATCAGACCGTATTCCAGGAAGAAGATTTTTACGAGATCCCGCAGGACATCTACAGAGACAATCCAGGGTACGATTTTTCGGGGAACCGGATGGCCGAATCCTCCAGTATGCCTGTGATCGACCGGTACAGCGGCGAAAATAGCATGTACCATGAGGGACATTTCATCTCCCTTTTTTCATCCTTTCGTCTCATGCCAAAAATCGACTTCGGGCTGAGGTTAAGCGCCGTGTATTTCAACAGGGACGGAGCTGTAGGATCCACCAACAATCAAGACTCCTTCTATTCTCTCGACAACTGGTCAAAAAGTATGTACCTGAACGAACGGTCCCAGGATTATGATCATCTGGACGGTTCCGCGGGCGTCAACGTGCTGCTGACGGATAATGCCATACTGGGTGTGTCAGCCGGCTATCTCAAGGGAAAGGCGGATCAGACGCTCGGCCTGGATAATGACTATGAAAGCCGGTACGGCACGGTGGGCACGGGAACGTACTGGAGTTATTATCTGGATGAAGGATTCACACGTCAGACCTGGAATCATGACGGCGGCGGTCTTTATGGAGGAGTGAACCTGATGGTCTTTTCCAATTCTTCGCAAACGCTGAACCTGTTCTACCAGATACGACAGGAAAAGACCGATATCGAGCTGAGCTCGACTGTGGATGACACCTCCAACAGCAGCTATTACTCAGAGTGGTATGAATCAAGTAATATTACACACTATTATTCCGGAGACTCCCATTCACGGCTCACCGACATAAGGACCGGTTCCGGGGAAAAATCCGGAATCCATCACCGGTTCGGCGCAACTTTTCAATATAAAATAGACAGGATCACGCGTCTCCATCTGGGAGCCCTTCTGCAGCTGAGCAAAACGGATACGAAGACTGCGGAAGACGTGATCAATGACAGGTACTGGTACCATCATTACATGTCGGATGGTACAGCGAACACCTACAATTATGCCATGTACGAAGACAAGACCCTGAACTGGGAATTCCAGTCGGATCTGCTGCGCTTTCAGATACCGATATTCATGTTCTTCAAGTTCTCCCCAGTTGTGGAACTCGTGTTCGGAATGAACAGGGACCTGGAGCGCTGGATGATAACGGATGAAACACTCGCCATCATCCATACACGCACCAATACAGAAAACGGCCAGACCAGAACAGAAGGCAATTTTGGAGAACGGTATATTGAGCCTAAAGAAAAGAGAAGCGATGTGAGCACGACCCTGCTCGGGGGGCTGATCCTTTCACCGTCAGAGCATTTCAGCATGAGGTTTCTCTTCTCCCCCCGTTTTAAAAAGGTGTACGGGGACACGGAAATGAGTGACATGCAGTGGTGGATAGATTTCAATGTGGAGCTTTAAGAGGATATGAGGGACTTTTCCTCCCGCCGCGGATAATAGCAACCAATCAGCGAAGGAGCGATGAACCATGCTTTTTAAAAAACGTATCTTCTTCTGGGTCCTGCTGGTACCCGCTTTCTTATCGGGACAGATGCTGGTGAACATCACTGAACCCGTGGAAACGGATTTCGGCACCTATCAGCCGGATAATCCTGAATTCACTCCTCAGGTACCGGTTTTCACCCTGTTACCGGATTTCAGCAACGTGGAAAACTATGACCGTTATTCCTATCTTTTCACAAAGCAGGACGAGGCACTGCTGAGGCAAAATCATTTCACGGTCAAATTCAGCAGGTACAAACAGCTCTTTGACATTTACAACGAATGCACCTGGAACGGGACGCCTTTATTTGTCAGTACAGATGCTGTACTCCACATCTATCATGTTCTTTTCGACAAATACCTTTCAGAGCTCGAAACAGAGTTTTTCTACAGCGCTGTAAATTCGCTGACATCCGATCTCATCACCATCACCGGGGAGGAGTATGATGGGGCGGAAAAACCTGAGACAAAGGAAGCCTGCCTGAAGAATCTGGCCTTTCTCTATGTGGCGAAATCGATTCTCGATCCGGATACAGAAATTCCTGAGAATATAAGTGCCCTCGTGGACTCGGAACTGGCATTGATATCCGATCACGATGGGTTTCACCTTTCTCCCATCTTTGGTAACTTTTCAGCATTGGATTACAGCCAGTTCCAGCCACGGGGGCATTATACGAAG